>CAYNRS010000208.1:0-4604 GCA_964399565.1 uncultured Ignavibacteriaceae bacterium | reverse complement strand
CCGAAACAAAAACGGCGCCCGTAGAGCCGAAAAAGCCCGTCACTTATGGATCCGGTATTACCGAAGAACAGATCGACAAGATTTTGAAAGAGTTCAAGAAATAGCGTTTTTCTTCATTCTGCTTTTCCCAAGTCTCCAATCCGCATTTGAAAAAGCTGCCGCGCCGGTTCTATCTCCGCCCCACGCTACAGGTTGCCAAAGGTCTTCTCGGCAAATTCATCGTCCGCAGGTTGCACGGTAAAACCCTTATTGGAAAAATCGTTGAGGTTGAGGCGTATCGCGGCTCTATCGATCCGGCAAGTCATGCCTACAAAGGAATGACGCGAAGGAATGAGGTCATGTTCCTTCAAGGCGGACATTTATACGTCTATTTTACCTACGGCATGCATTTTTGTGCGAACGTGGTGACCCGGAAAGCGGGGATTGGCGAAGCAGTTTTGTTGCGAGCGGTTGAGCCCGTGAAGGGAATCGAGACGATGCAGCGCAATCGCGGAAACAGCCGGCTTGAGACAAAGAAGCTCACAAGCGGTCCGGCCAGATTTTGTCAGGCCTTCGGCATCGCCCGGAAAGAAAACGGGACCAATCTTATGAGCAATACGATCTTAATTGCAAACGGCGAAAAGATTGCACGATCTCAGATCGGAGTGTCAACGAGAATCGGCATCAACGTTGCGATGAGGAAGAGATGGCGGTTTTTTGTGAAGGGGAATGTGTGGGTGTCGCGGTAACATTGTTGCCGGGTTGTTTTCGTCTGACGCCCAATTTTCCGGGTTGTCGCGGATGTATTTTCGCACGTTCTCCAATTCTTTGTGATTGCGGATGATGCGGTCGTGGAAACGGGGCTGCCAGGCAAATTCGTTGAATTCTCTTGTATGCGCGACATTCGAAACAGCGGATTTGAATGAACGGATTATAGTGGAAATGGAACCGGAAACAGGTTTGCAAAATTGTTCCTCGGTTCGGTTTTGTAGGGACACGGCATGCCGTGTCCCTACAATATGAACAATCCCGTGCAGATGATTTGGCATCACCTGGAATTCATCGAGGTTCACATGCCGAAAATGTGCCGGAATTTCCAGCCAACATCGTTCCACAATCTCGCCAACCTCTGATAATCGCATCACCCCATCCACCACATCCCCAAACACACATTCCCGTTCAAACGTGCATATTGTGAGAAAATATGTCCCTGCTCGCGTATAATCATATCCGCGTAAACGTGTTGACCTGCGGTGATGTCTATGAGAATCGTATTTCATTCAGCACCCCCCTAATATAAGAAACGAAATGAGGTAACAAATTTGCATCACGATGTTCTGTAAGAGCATGATTCTTCAAGCGCCTACAACAACCTTTGATTTCCCCTCCCTTGAAAACCGCCTCGAATTCCGCTACATTGCACGCCATTATGCAACCAGAAATCCCACCTAAGCCGGAAATCAGCACGAAGGGTCGGTCGCGGCGCGTAAGGAAAAACCTCGGACATGCACTGACCCTCGCGTGGGCGGCGTCGCCAAAGGCTCTCATTAAATTCTCACTCCTCGGCGTCATCAATGCAGCGACGAACCCGGTTGCAGTTTATCTTGGCGCCGAGCTCGTCAACCGCATTGCTGAAGCCCGGACACAATCCCTTGCTTTAACAGATTTGCTTCCACTGGTCATTGGGCTGTGGATTGTTTTCGGAATGCAGAGAGCCATCGGCGCGTACGGTGGCTACGGCAGAAATTTGTTCGTCAGGCGAGTGGAGCTTGAGGCCGAGCGGCGGCTGCTGGAGAAAGCGTCGAAACTGGACCTCGGCCATTTCGACAACTCCAATTGGCATGACCGGCTTGCCCGCGCAAAACGAGACGTTTCCTGGAGACCCGGCGACCTCACATGGTCGGTGTTGGGACTTTCCGGAAACATCGTGTCCATTGTCTTGATGGCTTCGCTATTGGCAAGCCTGCATTACATCCTCGTCGTTCTCGCGCTGTTATCGGCAGTGCTTTCCCTTGCGCTCGAGCGTCGTATCACATCGAAACTCTACGAGTTCTTCTATAAAGAAACCCCGGAGGAACGGGAGCGTTCCTATCTCGGCGATTTGCTTGTCCAGCCCCGCACAAACAAGGAAATCCGCGCTTACGTTCTCGCATATTATCTGCTCGGGAGACATCGAAACCTCTCCGAGGATTTGTTCAAACAACGCGAGCTCATGTATCGCTCTGGAACCCGCATTTCAATTCTGACGGGGCTCGTCACAGGCACTGCTCTCGCTCTCGCGTATTTATTTGTCTCGGTGCAAGGTGTTGCAGGCCTCATAGATCCCGGAGGTGTCGTTTTGGTCATAGGCGCATTTACGTCCGTTTCCGGAACTCTCGGTATGATCTCGAGCACGTTTGTTGCGGTGGACCAGCACACGACGTTTCTAGACGATTACTTCTCGTTTCTCGCCGTCGAGCCGATAGTGCAAACGCCGCCAAGACCTCGCATTCTTCCAGAAGGCTCCATTGGCGGCATCGAGTTCGATAACGTCACGTTTTCTTATCCGGGCGGAACGGAAGAGGCTCTTGCCAACCTGAGTCTGAACATCCGAGGCGGCGAGTTGATTGCTCTGGTCGGCGAGAACGGGGCCGGGAAAAGCACGCTTGTGAAGTTGCTTCTTCGTTTCTATGACGTGGCCCATGGTTCCATTCGGCTCGGAGGCATTGACGTTAAAGACCTTGACCCCATTGCTCTGCGCAGCCGCATGGGTGTTTTGTTTCAGGATTATGCGAGCTACGAGCTCACGGTGCGCGAGAACGTGATGATGGGCCGGCCGGACGGGCAAATCGAAGACGAAAAGGTCATGGAAGCACTAAAGAATTCACGCAGCGAGTGGCTCATCAAGAAAATGCCGAAGGGCCTGGACTCCAAAGTCGGAAGGCTCTTCGAGGGCGGCCACGATTTGTCCGGCGGTGAATGGCAAAGACTTGCGCTGGCGCGGCTGATGTACCGCAACGCCGACATCTGGATTTTAGACGAGCCAACCTCATCACTCGACCCGAAAGCCGAAGCCGCGATCTTCGCCGAGCTGAAGGAAAACCTGAAAGGCCGTATCGGTATCGTCATCTCACACAGATTTTCGACGGTACGCATTGCAGACCGAATTGCGGTCATTGACGGAGGACGCGTGACGGAATTAGGAACTCACGATGAATTGCTTGCGGCGAAAGGTCATTATGCACAGTTGTTTGAATTGCAGGCGGCGGGATACCGGTAAGACCCCCGAAATCTTCAAGGCCGATCAGTGATTTCGGGGATCGACAATGTCGAGAATGTATTAGATTGGAGGATAAACCATGAAACAACGCAGCACATTTCTGGCCATTGCGGGCGGACTTGGCGTGGTCTTCGGACTTCCGCAATTGCTTGTGCCGGCTCAGATGATGTCATCGTTTGCCGTGGAAATGAATGCGGGGAGTATCTTGATCGCCCGATCCCTAGGTGGGATGATTTTCTGTGTCGGTTTAATGACGTGGATGGCTCGTCATGCAGAGGATTCAACCGCTCTGAGGGCAATCCTCTACGGAAATCTCTGCATACATGTTATAGGAACGGTCGTTGATGTCATTGGCGTCACCTCTGGTGCGGTTGGGTCGCAGGCATGGGGTTCGGTGGTACTGCATGTGATCCTTGGCGGATTTTTTGCGAAGTTTGCGATGGCGAGGCCGCAACAAATCTGATCATCGACGCCTCGACACTGTGATTATGACTGCGAATTGTATGGGGGCGAATCGCATCTGTAGGGGCGACGTAACGTCGCCCCTACGGAATGAACCTGCTTGTCATGCGCGGTTCGCCCATCTCATTGAGCCGCCCTAATTCCTTCCGTTTTTTCCCTCCAAACCATTCCTCCTCTTCTGGTATCCTATTTAACACACAACAAAAGGAGGTTAACATGAACAACAAAATCTTGATGCTCACGAGCATCGTATTCGCGCTGGTTTTAACAACGGCCAATGCGCTCGCTGGACCGCCGCTGATTTGTCATCCCATTCAGATCGGCAATGCCCGGTCACTGCCGTCCGGGAACGGCCCACATGGAGCGAAGTCGGATTACGATCGAAGGCGTTTGATCGAAGAGACTCTTGAGCTGCTAACGACTGACATGCCCATCCTGGTGCGCATGGAAACTTTGCGCAGGGCTACGCTGTACGCATCGGGGATCTACCGGGGAGACGGCGGGTGGAAAAATCAATCAGAGGAAAGCCGGCGGATAGCTTATGAATTGTTGTCGATGCTCATGGCCCGGACTCTTCAAGCAAACGCGAGTGAGAGCAGAAGTGCCACCGCATGGTTTGATGTCGGCTATCTTTTGGCGTGCTACGAACAGGCGAACCTGGGAAAAGATTTCCGGGGATACGAGTTCGTGAAAAAAGCTCTCGCGCTGCGTGGCGAGGATGCGGAGATGGAATTTGCATGCGCCGTGGTGACGGTCTGGCCGAAGAACGCTGAACACAAACAGCATGTGCAGAGGGCAAAGGCTGCAATGAGCGGCAATGCTCTCCTGGCCGCGAATTTTCAGGAACGGTTCGGCGCTGAGAAGGCTCAGTAGGAAAACGCACCTAGAAAAGCAGACCTCACCT
>CAYNRS010000207.1:0-4615 GCA_964399565.1 uncultured Ignavibacteriaceae bacterium | reverse complement strand
AGACGTGTGCTCTTCCGATCTCAACGCTCGGTCACAATATTAGAATCAAGTTCATTCCGGCTATCGCCTTCTACCTTGATGAGACCATCGACAGGGCCATGAACCTCGAAACAATCTTCAAGAAGATACATAAGGAAGAAGAGGATCGTTTGGATTCGAAGGACAATGAAACTGATGCTGCCTGACGGGAATACGGATTTCAATGGGGCAGGGGCGATGCTTCTCGTGGACAAGCCGCTGGAATGGACTTCGCTGGACGTGGTAAAAAAGATCAAATCTCTGTTTCATATCAAAACCGCCGGGCATGCCGGAACACTTGACCCCAAAGCCAGCGGATTGTTAATTATCTGCACAGGGCGTAAGACAAAGAACATCGAAGAGTTTGTGGGCCTGGAGAAGCACTATGAGGGAAGTTTTCAGCTCGGGGTTCGGACAGCGAGCTTCGATTCAGAAACCGATGCGACCGAAGTAAAGAGCGTTGAGGGAATCACGCCGGTGAGTATTTCTGTAGCAATGAGGGCATTTGTTGGGAAGCAAAGCCAAATCCCGCCAATGTATTCCGCGGCTAAAATGGGCGGAAAACCTCTCTACAAGTATGCGCGGAGCGGCAAAACGGTCCCAAGGATGGCAAAGGATGTTGAGATTCAATTTTTTGAGCCAGTGCGAATCGAAATCCCGGTTGTCGAATTTCGGGTTGCCTGTTCGAAGGGAACCTATGTTCGAAGTTTGGTGGACGACGTGGGTCAGAAGTTAGGCTGCGGGGCCTACCTCACCTCCTTGCGGCGCACGTGCATTGGTGAGTACCGAGTTGAGGATGCGGCCACCGTCGAGGAGTTGACAACGCTCGCAAGAGAGCTGAGGATAAAGCGTTTTTCGAAATATGAAGCGGGCGTTCCGGCTTAACGAGGTAGAGCACGAGAAGAGCTCCGTTGTTACAGTGGGTTCCTTTGATGGCTTCCATCGGGCTCATCAACTGATTATTCGGCAGGCGGTTGAGCGTGCTCGCAAGAGTGCTGGAAGGAGTGTGGTGATTACATTTGAGCCCCATCCTCAGGAGATCGTCGGGAAGGGCGGGAACTCTGTTCAGCTTCTCACATCGCCCGAGGAACGTCAGAAGTTCTTTGAAGATTATGGAATCGATGTCCTTCTCGTTCTTACGTTTGACTACGAGTTTTCCAGGCAGTCATTCCGGGAATTCTACGTCACTTACATCGTCAACGGCACTGGTGTCAGTCACGTAGTCGAAGGGTACGACCATCATTTCGGTCGCGACCGTCAGGGCAATGTCAAAGAACTTGAGCGATTGGGGAAGGAATTCGGGTTCTCCATAACAGCAATCGACGCTGTGTACGTCGGCAAGGAAGTGGTGAGCAGTTCGACGATTCGGAGGCTCCTTCTTGATGGGAATGTGGAGCACGCCGCCGAATTGATCGGGCGTCCCTATAATCTTGGTGGCACGGTTGTTCGAGGAGATGCGAGGGGAAGGGAATTGGGGTACCCGACGGCAAATATTCGTCCCCGTTTCGCCAAGAAGTTGGTCCCGCGCAATGGAATCTACTTCGTCCGCGTGGATGGAGCCGGTAAAGAAGCATTTGGAATGATGAGCATTGGCGTGAGGCCTACGTTTCACAGCGATGGAGAGCGTGTCGTTGAAGTGAACATCCTGGATTTTGATGGGAACCTCTACGACAAGGAACTGGAGGTTCATTTTCTGCGGCGGCTGCGAGACGAGCAGAAATTCGAATCTGCAGAAGCGCTTGTTCAACAAATGCACAAAGACAAAGAAGTCAGTACAAGACTGGTGAAAGAATTTCTTCATTAACGATTGGCATAATCTAAAGGAGCGTTTATTCCAATGAATAAGGAACAGAAACTTGAGTTCATCAAAAAATACGGAAAGAATCAGAGCGATACGGGTAATCCGGAAGTGCAAATTGCGATTCTGACCGCGCACATTAACGAGCTTTCCCCGCATTTCGAGCGCCACACAAAAGACCATCATTCCCGGCTTGGCCTGTTGAAGCTGGTGGGCAAACGGCGCCGGTTGCTTGACCATTTGCAGCGCAAAGACATCGAACGCTATCGTAAGATTATCCAGGAACTTGACATACGAAAATAACGCATTAAAGCGGGCACTATCGCCCGCAAGACACTTACTCGTGAAAGAATACTTATGGCTGTTGTAACGCGTAGTATAGAAATTAGCGGCAAAACACTCACATTTGAGACTGGACGCTTTGCCAAACAGGCAAATGGCGCAGTCATGGTACAATACGCAGACACGATGGTGCTTGCCACCGTCGTCGGGGCAGATGAGCCGGATGAAGAAAAGGACTTTTTCCCTTTACAAGTGGAGTATAGGGAAAAAATTTCTGCGGCAGGCAAAATACCCGGCGGTTTTTTCAAACGCGAAGGAAGGCCAACGGAAAAAGAAATCCTTTCCTCGCGTTTGATCGATCGACCCATTCGCCCAATGTTTCCAGAGGAGTACAGAAACGAAACACAGATCCTTGTCACGGTGTATTCATCGGATTTGCAGCATGACGGTGATGTGCTCGGTGCGTGTGCTGCTTCCGCCGCGTTGATGGTATCAGATATTCCTTTTGACGGACCGATCGCGGAAGTCCGCATTGGCAGAGTCGACGGTACATTTGTCATCAACCCGACGTATGGCGAGCTCGAAAAGAGCGACATGGATATTATAGTCGCTGGAACTGCTGATTCGATCGTCATGGTGGAGGGCGAATCACGGCAGATTTCTGAAACAGATATGCTAGGTGCTTTGAAGGTCGGACATGAGGCTATTGCTGCTCTCTGCGCAGTCCAGCGAGAGCTGGCAAACGCGCTGAATGTTCAGAAGCGCAAGTCCGCGTTACCAGCAGTTTCGTCTGACTTGGTGGCCGAAGTAGGAAAACTCGCCGGCGCACGCATGCAGGAATTAAGCCGAACAGTACTCACCAAAGAGGAGCGTTCAGAAACAACGAAGAAGGTGTATGAAGAGGTTCAAGGTACGTTGAAGGAAAAATTCCCGGAGCAGGAAAAAACGATCGACACCCTTCTTCACGACCTCGAGCAAGTTGCCATGCGTTCGACGATCTTGAGGGAAGGGAAACGATTGGACGGGCGCGGGACCAAAGACATACGCCCTCTATCGTGCGAAATCGGATTGCTTCCGCGTACGCACGGATCCGCCTTATTCACGCGAGGGGAAACGCAAAGTCTGACGACCGCCACACTTGGAACCAAGATGGATGAACAAATCCTCGACGGACTTTTACCGGAAACCACAAAACGTTTTATGCTGCACTATAATTTCCCTCCCTTTAGCGTCGGCGAAATCGGCAGAGTGATGGGGCCGGGACGGCGGGAGGTCGGACACGGAAATCTCGCCGAACGGTCTTTAAAAAACATGGTTCCTCTCGAGAAAGATTTTCCCTACACAATCCGCGTTGTTTCTGACATCCTCGAATCCAACGGATCATCGTCTATGGCAACTGTCTGCGCAGGAAGCCTTGCTCTTTTTGACGCAGGAGTGCCCATGAAGAGTGCCGTGGCAGGAATTGCGATGGGGCTTGTTAAGGAAGGTAATAGCGTTGCCATTCTCAGCGATATCCTTGGGAATGAAGACCATCTTGGAGACATGGATTTCAAAGTGGCAGGCACACGCGAGGGGATTACAGCATTTCAGATGGACGTCAAAATCAAGGGAATCTCGTTCGAGATCCTCCAACAGGCGCTCGCCCAGGCCAAAGAAGGACGTATGCACATACTCGACGTGATGGAAAGATCAATCGCCTCGCCGCGCAAGGAACTCTCTCAATTTGCCCCGAGATTGCAAACCATCAAGATTCCCGTGGATATGATTGGCCCTGTTATCGGTCCTGGTGGCAAGAATATCCGTTCGATTGTCAAAGAGAGCGGTGCTGAAATCAACATCGAGGACGATGGAACTGTGACTATCGCCGCAGTGGAAAAGGAATCCGCCGACAAGGCTCTCTCGATGATCCAGCGGCTGGTGGAGTTACCGGAAGTGGGAAAGGTGTATCAAGCCACGGTGAAGAAGATCATGGATTTTGGCGCCTTCGTAGAAATCCTGCCGGGCAAGGAGGGACTGGTCCATATTTCACAGCTCGATGTCAATCGAGTTGAAAAAGTGGATGACCTTGTGAAATTGGGAGACAAAATTGAAGTGAAACTGATGAACATCGATTCTGAAGGTCGCTTGAACCTGAGCAGAAAAGCACTCCTTCCGGGAGGTGAAAACGCCGGAGAGGAAATGCAGAAGGCGCGGGAAAGGCGCAAAGATGGACACAAGGACAGGCATAAAGAACACCATCGGGATCGCGGACCTCATCGGCCAAGACAATAAGAACAAGTCGGAAACGAATCCTCACATCGCGGGTTAGAAACTGCGGTGATGGGGATTTTTCATTTATGGACGTTCGAGTCGAAAAAGCTCTATGGATTCGTGGAACACTGAGTGTTCCCGGGGACAAGTCCATTTCCCACCGTGCACTCCTCATTGCGTCGCTTGCCAAAGGCGGAAGTCAGATCGATGGTTTCTCATTGGCGGCGGATCCAAGAAGCACGTTTGACTGCCTGTTGAATCTTGGTG
>CAYNRS010000206.1:0-4621 GCA_964399565.1 uncultured Ignavibacteriaceae bacterium | reverse complement strand
AAATCCGAAATGCTGAAATCAACTTCGTGGCCAACTGCGCTGATCACGGGAATGCTGGACTGGTAAATAGCACGCGCCACAATTTCTTCGTTAAACGCCCAGAGGTCTTCGAGCGATCCTCCTCCACGTGCCACAATAATAACGTCGACCTTACCAAACCTGTTCATCTCATTAACAGCTTGCGCAATTTCTTCCGCGGAGCCCGGCCCCTGAACTTTTGCGGGAATAAGAATGACTTCGACGGATGAAAACCTTCTTGAAAGCACACTTCGAATGTCATGCAATGCCGCTCCGCTTTCGGAGGTGATGATTCCGATAGCCTGTGGAAATTCCGGAATCCGCCTCTTATGTCGGGGATCGAAAAGACCTTCTGCGGCGAGCTTTTGCTTGAGGCGCTCAAACGCCAATTGAAGCTCTCCTACGCCAAGCGGTTGAATCTTGTCAACGTCAAGTTGATAATTCCCTTTGGGGGGATACACCGTGATTGCTCCCCGAACAACGACTTTCATTCCGTCCTCCGGCGCAAAAAGAAGCGTCTCCGCATTACTTTGCCACATCACAGCTGAAATCTGAGCCAAATCGTCCTTAAGCGTAAAATACAAGTGGCCAGAGGAATGCCTTTTGCAATTTGAAATCTCACCCTGCACCCACACTTGAGGAAATGTCTCCTCGAGATAGATCCTGAGCTTGCGCGTTATTTCGGTGACGGTGAGAATTTTTCTGTCGGTGTTTGAGGCTGTTTCCATTGCAATGAAGTTAGGCAACCATCCGGCGACATTCAAGAGTCCTTCCGAAGGATTTGGCAGTTCGACCCTGGCCTTGGGAAGGATTTCTCCGATGATTCACGCGAAGTCGACCTTCCGAAGGACTTGTCAAAGCTTTGCGATCCTTCGGAAGGTCTCGTTGCTTGTCTTTCACTCCTCTCTTGGGTATATTGGCTCACCAAAAAGGAGAATATATGGCAGTCGATGTTCTGGCTATCGGTTCTCATCCCGACGATCTTGAGCTCTCCTGCGGCGGAACGATTGCAAAACTTGTGAAGGAGGGGCATCCAGTGGCAATGGCTGATGCAACACAGGGCGAACTTGGAACAAGGGGCACAAAAGAAATCCGTGCTCAGGAGGCCGAACAGGCGGCCAAAACGCTCGGCGCCGTGACAAGAAGAAATCTCGCAATACCTGATGGAAGTGTGGAAGTGAATCAGGAAAACCTCGAAAGGGTTGTTACACTCATTCGGGAGCTTCAGCCGAAGATACTCCTCATCCCTCATTCCATCGACAGACATCCCGACCATTTCCACACGCATCATCTATGCAAAGAGGCCTGGTTTTATTCCGGTTTAGTGAAGATGGAAACACACCTGAAAGGAAAATCGCAAACCGCTTTCCGGCCGGATAACTATTTTGAGTTTATGCAATGGTATGAGTTTCAACCGTCGTTTATCGTTGATATTACGGACACATGGGAGACAAAGCTGGAAGCCATACGTGCCCACGGCTCACAATTTCATAACCCGACGAGTAAGGAACCGGAAACTCGACTCAGCAGACCAGAATTTCTCGAGCTTGTGGAAATTCGAGCGCGCAATTACGGGAGACGCATCGGTACCAAGTACGCTGAGCCTTTCTTCTCGTACATTCCAATTGGTATCAAGAGTATTCTCGACCTGGTGATGAACAAAGGATAACACTTTCCTCTACTCATGCGTTGCATTTTCCAGGACCAGCACTCATCATCCGCCTTTTTGCCGTCTTCTCTCTGGCAAGATCCAGAAGATTGTTTCGAAAATAGTACTTTAAGATCTTTCATAACAGCAAATTATAGGTGATTCATGTGGAGCCGACGCAAATCTCTCTTCGTTTCTGCTTTTCTCCTCATCGGGGCGACAACTTCTGTTTTTTGGAATCTGCCGCACGAACAACAGCGTTCACGCAGCGAGCACATGGTAATGTCCGTGCTCTGGTTCCAGACCTCGGCTGAGATGCGAGCTCTGAGCTACCAGGCTTTCAATGTTGCGCGAATGAAAATCGAACGAGATCTCTCCTTAAATAGATCGAAAAAGAAGAAAGCAGTTGTCGTGGACATCGATGAAACGGTACTCGACAATAGCCCTCACATGGCGAAACTCATCAAAGAGAATCAGGCTTTCCCCTATGCGTGGGCTGATTGGGTAAGCAAAGCTCAGGGGGAACCTCTGCCCGGCGCGGTCGAATTCTTGAATTTCGTTGTCTCGAAGGATTACGATGTCTTCTACGTTTCTAATAGATCGGCCGAAACCGACCTTGAACGGACAATAGTGAACCTCACCGCCAAAGGATTCCCACAAGCCACAAACGATCATGTTCTCCTCATGAAAGGCGTATCGAGCAAAGAACCACGACGCAAAAACATTGAAAACACTCATGAGCTCGTCTTGCTGATGGGCGACAATCTTAATGATCTCGCAAATGTTTTCGAAAGAAAAGCTGTGCCGGAACGTTTCGCTGAGGTCGACAAGGTTCATGAGGAATTTGGGAACAGGTTCATTGTTCTTCCGAACCCTATGTATGGAGAGTGGGAAAATGCAGTGTACAGCTTCCAACGAGGACTTTCTGATGAACAGAAGGATCAGGCAAGGAAAGCGGGTCTGAAAGCGTTCTGATCAACGCGTTATCGATTGCAATATAACAGAATCCAACGTGGGGAAAGACATTTCCATCCGCGAACGACTCACGGCAAACATCACGCCTGAACTTCACGACAAGATCCGGCACCTCTGGATCAAGCATTCGCAAGCGGAGGACCGACGCAACATCGAAGGATTGATTGAGACGCTGACCGAAGAATGCGTCTATGAGATCATCCCTACAGGTGAGCGATGGGAAGGGCACAACGGAGCGCGGAATTTCTATCTGACATTCCTCGGCGCATTCCCCGACGTCAAGTTTAACCTCACCGATATCGTTGTTGGACCCCAGGGTGTTATTGAAGTCGCCGATCTTGTGGGGACACATCAGGGTGTTTGGGCAGGAATCCAACCAACAGGCAAATCTGTAAACCTGAAAATACTCATCTATTTTCCCTGGAATCCCACGAAGGAGAAATTCGATGGAGAAAAGGTCTATTTTGACAGAATGGCTCTCATGAGCCAGGCTCAAGGATGAATTTTCCTAGTTTCAGCGTGAGGAGGTCATTATGATGAAGAACATTCTCCAAAAATTGAGCTCGTTCGGCACAGCTCCTCCGCAGTTCGATCCAGCGATATTCAAAGATGAGATCGCGTTGAAAACTGAGTGGACACCGGCAAAAGGCGGAGGGGCGAACTTTCGAACACATAAGCTGATTGAAATCAGTCCTTATCGCATTGAATTCCATTCGTCTGTCGGAGCAAAGATCTTCTACTCCTTGTTCATGGTTTTCGGCCTCGGCTTCGGCATTGTCTTTGCAGCAATAGAGTTGTCGGAGGGCGAACTCTCGATTGACATAGAAAAGTTGATGCCAATCTTATTCGGACTTCTTTTCTTTGCAGTCGGCGCGCTCATGTTGTATTTCGGCACAACACCAATTGTGTTCGACAGGGCAAGCGGATACTTCTGGAAGGGTAGAAAAACACCTCAGGACGTTCTTGACTGGCACTCGCTTAAGAATGTTGCGCAAATCGGAGAAATTCACGCGCTCCAAATACTCGCAGAATATATTCGCGGCAGCAAAAGTTCTTATTACAGCTACGAGCTTAATATCGTCTTAAGAGACGGGAAGCGCCTGAATGTGGTTGACCACGGAAACCTGAACAAACTCAGAGAAGACGCGAAAACGCTGTCGGCCTTCCTGGGAAAGGCGGTTTGGGACGCAACAGAGATTTCGACCCGAAAAACGGAATGAAAATGATGATGAGGAGAGAAATAGCTCTGTGTTTGCCCGCCATCTATTTCCCGGATACTGAATCTGGCCGCGTGATGAAAGGAGTTGGGGTTATCGTTGGTGGGCTGGAGGCCCTATTGAAGGCTACCATCTTTCCGCTACAACTGTGCATGAGACAAAAAACGCGACGGAAGAAATGAGTGAGAGAATCACCCCGCGATTCGATCGCGGACGCATGGGCATTCAACTTTGCCTCTCGCTCTACGAGAAGGACTAGCCCAACTTTCTCAAAAAAGGACAATAATCTTGCCTTCCGTTCCCATTCTTTGGAAAATCAGCTTGCTAATTCTGATTAAATTCAGTATTTTTACTCTGGCCCAAGATTTGATTGGAACTTCCAAGCCATGAATCCGTTTAAGTATCTAATGAGCAAGAAGATTGCATTCGGCGTTTCGCTTTTGCTAACGCTTGCTTTCAGTTTCTTCAACATCGGCGTTCCGGTTGTTCAGTACCTTTGTCCGATGATGGACAGCGAAAATCCGACATGCGAGATCGCGCCGACAGCAAATGCAAGTGGCATCACGTTGTCTTCAGTAACTCCCGATTGCTGTGCAGCGAAGCTCGGCGCCGAACGCAATACAACTCCCTTCATCAAAGCAGAAAAATCTCTTTCTATACTAATTGATGCGCTCGCACTCATTGACGAAATTACCGACGCAAAATCAACTGAGCCCCTGGTTGGTTCCATTAATCCATTTATCTACCAATCCGCTTCTTCTCC
>CAYNRS010000205.1:0-4666 GCA_964399565.1 uncultured Ignavibacteriaceae bacterium | reverse complement strand
GCCGCGGGATATCAATGTTGAAGCCGTTATATCCAACTCAGAAGCGACAATGAAATTCTATTGGTGGTCATTTCCCGGGCTCGTGAACACTTTATCCCCTGACCATGCCAAAAAGTGGAGTCAAGAGTTTGGGCGCGAGCCTTTCGTTCGTGAAGTGCAAACGACCACACTGGAAACACTGTTGGATAAATTTCTGCCGAAGAATCAACGAATTGATTTCATGTCTCTAGACGTAGAAGGGCATGACTATGAAGTGCTTCAGTCGAATAATTGGAAGAAATATCGGCCCGAGATTGTGCTCGTTGAAAAAGACATTGCCGAGGCCGCAGGTCTTTTCAAGCTGCCCATGGTGACATTCATGGCAGAAATGGATTACGATGTCTACTCCTGGCTCAGGCCTAATGTCGTCTTTCGTGATAGGAGGGTTGAGAATTGAACTTGGGTCGTTTCATTGGAATCTCATTGAGAAAGTCGGAATGAACATACTCCAGCTTGCCCCGAAGGTTCCTTTTCCTCTCGATGAAGGAGGCCGAATCAGCATCTACAACACAACAAAACAGCTCGCTCTATCCGGGGCGAAAGTTTATTTTGCCGCCCTCTCAGAAAATCCGAAGAACGAGAACCTTGGTGATTTATATCGGTGGTGCAAAGACATCAGCGTAATTAAACACAAGAAACACTACGGTTTGGTTTCCATAGCGAGAAGTCTGTTCCTGAAAATCCCTCTCAACATTGCAAAATTCCAATCTCCTGCCGTTCTTCAAGCTTTGACGCAGTTTGGAAGAAAACACAAGATAGATCTCATTCATGTCGACTACCTTCACATGGCTCAGTACGGCCTGGCACTCAAGAATATTCTCTCCAAGCCGGCAGTACTGCGAGAGCATGACCTCGAAATCAAAATGATGCAGAGGTTCGCAGAAGTAGAGACGAGGCCTCATTTGAAATTTGTGGCACGCGTTCAGGCGAAAACCTTCCGACGATACCAGCCGGAGATCTGTGCGCAGTTTGACAAGTGCATCATGGTGTCGGCGGATGATGAAAGAGACCTGCGACAACTTGCGCCGCGTGTAAAGACGACGGTGATTCCTATTGGCGTCGATACACATTACTTTCGACCTCATCGTGAACGAGCCGGGCCAAGCACGATTTGTTATCTCGGCAGCCTTGATTGGTTCGCGAATGTTCAGGGCATCCGGTGGTTTGCCAAGGATGTTCTTCCGCTTGTTGCAAAGGAACATGGAACAGTAAAGCTGCTAATTTACGGGAGCAGTCCCGGTAGGAGTGTGTCGGAACTAGCGGATGGCAAGAGAATATTCGTCATGGGATTCATTGAGGATGCGAGGGAAGCATTTAGGAGTGCAACAGTGTTCATCGCCCCGGAAGCTGTAGGGAGTGGCCTCCGGATTAAGATTCTTGAGGCCATGGCTATGGGTAAACCGGTTGTAGCAACTTCAGTGAGTTGCGAAGGTATAGCCGTGAAACACGGCAGGGATATTCTTGTTGCTGACAAACCTGCGGATTTTGCACGAGAAGTGTCCTTGCTGTTGTCATCAGAACGTTTGAGGCGTTCTGTCTCGACAAACGCAAGACGCTCAATTGTGCGACAATACTCTTGGGCGACATTAGGCCGCAAATTCTTGCGAACGTATCAGGATATTCTGGAAGGTTATGAACGCAACTGAGGTCACTTTTCTAATCCTGCTTGGACTTATTGTCCACACTTATCTCCTCTATCCGTTGATTCTCGTGATCGCTTCATCGGCTGTAAAGCAGGAGTACAAAGAGACATACATGGAATCGGCGTTACCCAGTGTGACAATGGTTGTCTCTGCATTTAATGAACAGGAAATAATCCAACAGAAACTCGAGAACTGTCTTTCGCTTGATTATCCTCCCGCAAAAATGACATTCTCCATCGGCTCCGATGGTTCAACGGACGGTACAAACGAAATCTTGCTGTCTGTTGCGAAGAATGGCCAAATACGCTCACATATTTTTCACGAGAGAAAAGGAAAAGCAAGTGTCATTAACAGGTTGGTAGAGATGTCGTCAAGCGAGATTATTGTCTTCTCCGACGCGAATACCTTGTACGATCGAAACGCCATCAGATTACTCGTAAGACACTTTGGAAAAAGCCGCGTCGGCGTTGTCAGCGGGAGGTTGATATTCACTGCCGAAGCATCACAAACAGCCGAACGCCAATACTGGGCGATCGAAAGCCATATCCGATACCTGGAGGGTAAACTCGGACTGCCGCTCGGAGCAAACGGTGCCGTCTATGCAATTCGTCGGAGCTTGTTTGTTCCCTTCCCGGAGAACAGACCAATCGCTGACGACTTTATTTTACCCTTGAAGATTTACGGAATGGGTCACACGTTTGTGTACGATCGAGAGGCCAGGGCTTTTGAGCAGGCGAACGACTTACGCGAGGAATTTCGGAGAAGGGTACGGATAGGAGCTCAAAACTTCTCCGGAATAAGTGAAATCGCTTCATTCCTGAATCCTTTTGCCGGAGGAATCGCGTTTTCGTTGTGGTCACACAAGATCATACGCTGGATGGTTCCGTTTCTGATGATTGCCGTGTTTATCCTCAACTATTATTTGACTACTATACATCAAATGTACTTGTACAGCTTCTGGTTTCAGGTCTTAACTTATGTGACCGCTTTCTTTACCTATGTGTATCGGGAGAATTCCTGGAAATTCAAGGTACTCTGGTATCCAACATACTTTGTCGTTATGAATCTAGCCCTGCTTATGGGTTTTATGAACTACATTCTGGGAAAGCAACAATCATCTTGGCAAGCAAGGCGTTGAGGTCGCCGGAATTTGGATAAGACGAGAGAAATACGAATACTGCTGTTTGTGGATTTTATTGCGATTAATCTCGCGTTTGCAGGGTATTACTGGTTCCGCGTTCGGAGTGGACTGATAGAATTCCCAATTGAACCAGAGCTCTGGCTGCCCATGCTGGCGGTGTACAGTTACTGGCTTTTTTGGTTCTTGTTTTTCGGCGTTTATCGGTCCTGGTACGCACAGTCGCGATTGGACGAGATACTTACGTTGTTGCGTACCACGGTGATTGGCGTTTTAGTGCTCTTCTTCCTGATCTTTGTCGACGACACGGCCACAGAATCAAGGGCGAATTCTCGATTACTCATTTTTGTCTATTGGCTCCTGACATTTGCGTCTGTCACTGTGGGGAGGCTTGGTGTCAGGGCGATTCAAAAACGTTTACTTATCGCAGGAATTGGAGCGCGGAACACCCTTATTATTGGATGGTCGGATAAAGCTTTTCAGCTTTGCGATATGATCATGAAGTATCCGGCGCTAGGTTACAAGATGGTCGGGTTTGTGAGGGCAAAGAAAGGCCCCGGCCCGAAGGGCAACAATTACAGAAATCTTCCTGTGTTGGGGGCTATTCATGAGTTGCCATCACTTCTTAAAAGGAACAATGTTCAAGAGGTTTTGATTGGTCTTGATTCCACCGAACATCCTCAACTTTTGGACGTGATGAAGCTTTGCAACGGTCGGGAAGTGGGCATGAAAATCGTGCCCGATTTGTATGACATCGTGAGCGGGCAGGCTCGTTTGAGCTCAATCTACGGGTTTCCATTGATGGAGCTGCGTCCGCAGCTTCTGATGCCGTGGGAGGCTGCGACCAAGCGACTTGTTGATGCCGTCGTTGCCCTGGCTATAATTCTCGTTGGTATTCCTCTCTGGCTTCTCATTTCGTTTGCCATCAAAGTTGACTCAAAAGGACCAGTGTTTTATAAGCAGGAGCGCGTTGGTCGAAACGGAGAGGTGTTCAATATTCTGAAATTTCGATCCATGCATAGCGACGCGGAGAAGAAAACGGGGCCTGTGTGGGCTGGGAAGAACGACCCGAGAATTACAAGAGTTGGAAGAATAATCAGGAGATTCCACCTTGATGAAGTGCCGCAGTTTGTCAACGTGCTCGTCGGTGACATGAGTCTTGTAGGTCCCCGCCCGGAACGCCCGTACTTTGTCAATCGTCTATCAAAAGAAATTCCTCTTTATCGACACCGGCACCGTGTACGTCCGGGAATAACAGGTTGGGCCCAAATCAAATACAAGTATGACCAGTCGATTGAAGACGTAAAATCGAAATTGAAATACGATTTGTTTTATATTGAAAACATGTCGTGGCGGCTGGATTTAAAAATACTGTTTAATACAGTTTATGTCGCTTTAACAGGAAAGGGGAGTGTCTAAATTCCACGGCGGGAGCCGCGGAGACAAACAGAGAGAAAATCTCTCCGTGTTTCTCCGTGACTTAGCGTGAAGCGATTATGAAACTGCAAATGGTTGACCTTGTGTCACAGTACAAGAGAATTAAGCCTGAAGTTGACCGGGCAATCCAGAATGTTCTGGATTCGGGTCAATTCATTCTTGGAAAGGATGTAAAAGACCTTGAGAATGAAGTGTGCGCTTACCTTGGGGTGAAGCATGCCATCGGATGTGCGTCTGGAACGGACGCGTTGCAGGTAGCCATGATGGCGCTTGGAGTCGGTCGCGGCGATGAAGTTATCACAACGCCGTTTACGTTTGTAGCAACAGCGGAGACGATTGCTCTCCTCGGAGCGAAGCCTGTCTATGTTGACATTGATGCAAAGACTTACAATATCGATCCATCTCAAAT
>CAYNRS010000204.1:0-4667 GCA_964399565.1 uncultured Ignavibacteriaceae bacterium | reverse complement strand
TTCAGGTGAGCCAACAGGATGCCGCATGCGACTCCGACATTCAGCGACTCTGCTTTTCCTCTTTTCGGGATTCTTACCATGGAATCAGCCAAATCGTAAATTTCCTTTCGGACCCCCCGCGCTTCGCTTCCGAAAATGACCGCCATTTTCTGTTTTCGTTCCAGCGTGTTATAGTCAGTTCTTCCATCACCTGCCGTAGCAGCGACAAAGAACCCCGATTGTTTGAGCCTCCTAAGTAGTTCCCCCAGATCCACATCCTCAATTACGGGAATGTGAAATATGGAGCCCGCTGTCGACCGGATTACTTTTTCATTATAGAGTTCTACGCATCCATTTCCAAGGATAACTGAATCGGCCCCAAACCAGTCAGCGGTTCGAATAACGGAACCCAGATTCCCCGGGTCTGCAATAGCATCGGCAACAACATGAAATGACTCATTCACCTTCAGAACCCCGGCTAAATCGTATTTTTTTTGTTGAACGAGGGCAATGACTCCTTGAGAGTGGACGACATCCGAAATCTGTCGGAGTTCGACTTCGTCCATGTGCTTGAGGATGGCCCGTCGCTCCTCCAACTGTTGAAGAATCTGCCGATAGTCGTGGTTCTCGGCGTATTTTGTCAGTACGGCCGAAAACTCAATTGTAAACGATGAGTTCAGGGCGTCTTTGAGGGCTCGCCAACCTTCGATGAGAAACTTTTTCTCGACGTCGCGAACCTTCTTCTGGGATAACGAACGAAGGTATTTTACCTCGGACTTGGTGAGACGCACGCCACAATATAGCCAAAAGACTCCAAAAGAACGAAGGGCTATTTCACGAGAATCATTTTTTTCGTGCTGATGAAATCTTTTCTTTCAAGACCTGAAACAGGATGCGCCTCCAGCTTGACGAGATAAACTCCGCTGGGCAGGTTTTCGGCTTTGAAGCTGTTCTCATAGACGCCGGTATCCTTCTCATCCGAAACGAGCTCCTGCACAAGCTCACCAAGCATGTTCCAAATTGTCAACCGAACAAAACATCGTTCGGGAATGGTATACCTGATGGAAGTCACAGGGTTGAACGGGTTCGGATAATTGTGTTCGAGAGAAAACGTTTTGGGAAAAGTGGCCGGGGCTTCCTTTTGCACGACTAATTCTGATGTTCTGAATTTGCCTGTTTCGGGCGCCGGCACCATCATCCACCCGTCGGATACGGAAACCCACCATGAGTAGACCGACGCGGCACGGAGCCTTGACGTCACGTTTACCGAGATTACAGTATCACGGATACCGCTGAACGAAGTGTCAAGAACTTCTCCTTTTATATACAAGATGTACCGCAAGGTGTCGTCAGCATCCTCGTCGGATGATGTATTCCAGACAAACACAAGGGGCCTCAGGTTGTTCAAGCCTACAGTATCGAGCGAAGTCGGTTTCAGCAACTTCGGTGGTGTCGGACGACGATTGGAGTTCATAACGTGCACATTGAATGTGTGATTGGTCTTCAGTGAGTCATCACTCGCTTGAAGGACGATGTCGTGGAAACCCGCCTGCAGGAACGTCGGTTTCCAGAAGAATACACCATCACGAGAGATTCGCGCCTCCGCGGGCCCGGAGGACATCGAGAGACTCACCTCATCGCCATCCGGATCTTTTGCGGCGAACCGGAGTTGCAGGTTATCGTTCTCTGCCACCGAAGTATCCGTCGCAAACTGTGTGAACACCGGAGGCCTGTTGACATTCAACACCGTAATCCTGGAGGTTTTTGATGTGCGCGCATTGCTCTTGTCGAGAACTGAAAGAGACAAAATGTACTCCCCTCTTTGTTCGAATGTCGGCGTCCATTGGAAGAGACCGCTTGACGAATCGAACGACGCCCCGGGAGGCAGACCGAACTGGGAATACGCCATTTCATCGCGATCCGGATCCTTCGATCGAACCTCAAATGTCAACGGCGAACCTTCCCGGATTGCTGTATCGGGGAGCGATGTAACAAATGTTGGCGGCCGGTTGACGTTTTTGACCTTGAGAGTTGTCACTTTCGAAACAGCCATATCATATCCATCATGGACGGAAAAGGCAACTTCATGTGCGCCTGAATCCTCAAAACTTGGCTGCCAAGTAAACAGACCCGTGATACTGTCCATTTTCGCCGTTGATGGTGCTTTTATGAGCCGGTACAGAATTGTGTCTCCATCCAGGTCTATCGCCACAAGTCGGAATCGAAAGTTCTGGTTCTCGCTGACCATTGTATCGGGCATCGTCCGACGGAGGATCGGGGCGTGGTTTCGGAAAATCTGGACCTTCACGTTGGGCGCGGGCAGGGGGAGTGGCGCTCCTTTGAAAACCACCGGAGCAGAGACTCGCGCCAAAAAAGAGTCCGTGGATGAGAGCACCACCCGAAAGTGAATTCTTTCGTCCTCATGAATTCCATCAGTGGTGGAGAGTCGAACACCGAACTTTCCGGTATATGGATCGTAGATGGAGATTGTCTTCGCAATCAGAGAATCGGAGTTGAGAATACGGATGAGAGCAGTTGAGGGGATCGCAACATCTCCGGCGCGAATGTTGCCGTCGATAACCACGCGTGTGACTTGTCCGGCAAGCTCCGGAGCAACAACCAGACAGCACAGAAAAAGGATTAGTGAGGAAAGTAACCTCGGGATCGCGGTCAACTTCAAGGACGCGACTTGACCCCAAGACCGAGATCGCCTCAAGGATTTACACAAAGTGGGGGGCAAAACGAACTCCCCTAGACGTTAGCAATTAGTCGATAGAATATGCCTTGGTTCTTCCAAATTATTATCATTATTAAAGCATTTTGTCGGCCCAAAAGCAAGCCTAAGACCACGGGTTGTGAGTCAGACCTGTTTTGGTTGGCCAAATTCACCCCATGTTTTCCTCATTGCGTCAGAAATTTCGCCCACGGTTGCATACTCTTCAACGGCTTTGAGAATGTCTGGTATGATGTTCTTCGTTGTCCTTGCGGTTTCCTCCAGCGCTTTTAGCGATTTCGCGACGGAATCCTGATTTCGTCTGGATTTCGTCCGGCTGAGCCGTTCAATCTGTTTGCTCCTGATTCCTTCGTTGATTTGCATAATTTCTATGGACCTCGCCTCACTTTCCTCGAAAGCATTCACACCAACAATGGTTTTCTCTTTCGTTTCGACGGCTTTCTGATATCGATATGCACTTTCAGCTATTTCCCTTTGGAAGTATCCTGCTTCCAGAGCTTTGAGTGCTCCTCCCATATTATCCACGCGCTCAATATAGCGCCATACGCCGTCCTCAATCTCATCCGTCAGCTGTTCGACGAAGTAAGAGCCGGCCAGCGGGTCGACTGTATCAGTAACGCCACTTTCATGAGCGATGACCTGCTGGGTTCGCAGGGCCAAACGGGCTGCTTCTTCTGTTGGGAGTGCGAGGGCCTCATCTCGTGAATTTGTGTGCAACGACTGACAACCGCCCAAAACTGCCGCAAGTGCCTGCATGGTCACACGCACCACATTGTTGTCAATCTGTTGCGCCGTGAGCGTTGCCCCGGCCGTTTGGGCATGAAAACGGAGCATCATTGTTTCCGGTTTCTTCGCCCCAAATCGTTTCTTCATGATGGTCGACCAGATCCTCCGCGCTGCTCTAAATTTAGCGATCTCTTCAAAAAAGTTATTATGAGAGTTAAAGAAAAACGAGATTTGTCCGCCGAAGGAATCAACCTCCAGCCCCCTTTGAATGGCGGCATCGACGTAGGCAATCGCGTTGGCGAGCGTAAAGGCCAATTCCTGAACCGCGGTCGCGCCAGCCTCGCGTATATGGTAACCACTGACGGATATCGAGTTCCACCTGGGCAACTCCTGCCGACACCATTCAAAAACGTCAGTCACAAGGCGCAGTGCAGGGACAGGCGGATAAATGTGTGTGCCTCGCGCTATGTATTCCTTAAGAATATCGTTCTGCACAGTTCCGGAAATCTTCTTCAGATCTGCTCCTTGTTTCTTTGCGACAGCGACGTACATGCACAGAAGTGTCGCGGCAGTTGCATTGATGGTCATCGAAGTTGTGACATTCTGAAGATGAATGCCCTCAAAAAGGACCTCCATGTCGGCCAGAGTATCAACAGCAACTCCCACCTTGCCTACCTCCCCTTCGGCCAAGGGGTGGTCAGAATCGTAGCCCATTTGTGTTGGAAGGTCAAAAGCCACAGACAAGCCCGTTGTGCCGTGTTCGGTCAGGTAGCGATATCGTTTGTTTGATTCTTCCGCAGTTCCAAACCCCGCATATTGACGCATCGTCCAAAGCTTCTGTCGATACATGGAAGGATAAATGCCCCGCGTAAACGGGAATTCTCCGGGATAACCGATTCTTTCCTCATTTTCGCCTCTTGAAGAAGTGTACAGCGGCCGGATTTCCATCCCAGAGTCTGTGACAAAACTCTTTTGTCGTTGCCCGCCCTTGAGAATTGCGGGGTCAAGAGTTTTCTTTTTCCATCGTTCGTACTCTTTTTGATGAGACTTTTTCATGGTCACGGCTTCTTGGTGAGTGTGTTCAGCGGTGTGAAGAAGTTACAGAAGATGCCCGGTAATTTCAACCATGGCCACTTAGCGCCATTCGACAGTGTTCCATCGAGCGCCGTCGGATTCCATGATAATTGCACCGTCCCGGTCCGTGAGATCGGAAGAGCACACGTCTGAA
>CAYNRS010000203.1:2749-4674 GCA_964399565.1 uncultured Ignavibacteriaceae bacterium | reverse complement strand
CGCAAAGATACTGCCTCGACGCGCAACCCGCTCGTTGAGAGCGCCTAATGCTCGCTGGACGATATATTGGTCCGTGCACCAGTACCACAATCCGATAATCGGAGCACAAAAGAGCATTCCCAGCCATGGATAATTCCCGTTGAAATACCAGGCAATTCGTCCTGACTCTTTGATTGGCGCCCAAGTTCCCTCCATACCGGCGGGCACAAGAGGTTTCCAGAGATTAAAGAGGTCTGAGTCCAAAACTGCCCGCATCTCGTCCCAACCACCGAGTTTCGCCAGACCAACAAATGTGAGGACAACTGAGCCGAGGATGAGGATAAATGTCTGCACGGCCTCGGTGTAGGCAACAGCGCGCATTCCTCCGAGAATTGTGTAAAGACCTGTCAGAAGGATCACTATTATGGATCCGATCCAAAAACTGTCGAAGGTGAAACCGCCGACTTGCAGCTGTAACTCAGGAAGAAGAGTGCCAAACACAATCCCTCCGGCAAAAATCCCGACAGCAATCTTCGTGAGAACGTAGGCAACCAGCGAAATGAGTGACAATACCCATCGCGCAGTGGGAGAATATCTCCTCTCAAGGAATTCCGGCATTGTGAAAACACGCGAACGGATATAGAATGGAACCATGACCCAGCCAAGTACCAACAGACACCACGCATGGAGCTCATAATGGGCAAGAGCGACGCCACTCGTCGCGCCAGCGCCCGATAAGCCAACAAGATGCTCAGAACCTATGTTCGATGCGAAGATCGATGCGCCGACAATCCACCAGCCCAGGTTTCTGCCGGCAAGAAAATAGTCATCCGTCGTGTCTTTCCCTTTTTTGATCACCCACCACGCCAGGCCCAACAAACCTCCGAAATAGATCGCGAGGACCAGCCAATCGAGAGAAGTCATTATTCTTCATCCTCCATGAGAGTTAACGATGATAATATATTTCCCAGCCAAGATAGGTCGCTAGAGCATCTTCGATCGCGTCCGCTACCCTTGCACGCGTTGCTGCTACGTGGTGTTCCAAACCGTGGCGGCAAATATACTGAAGTAATGTCTGAAATCTTGGAACTCGTATGACGCCATAGCCTCCAAACGAATCAAGGGCATCCCCCGTGAATTCTCCTTCTCCAACATAGGACGTTATACGTCCATGCAATTCATCCGTTGAAACCCTGCAGTATGAGAACGGCCCGGGAGCTATTTTCCCGACGATGGTGCCAAATGTGTTTTCCTTGCCAACCGTTCCAGCGATGATTTCCTGGTAATCCATCTTTTGGCTGCTGAAGAAAGATTTGGGAAGGTTCGAACAGTGAAACACAACTCCTTTATCCGGATCGCTGCCGTAATTGTTGTTCCAGTCGAGAAGTGCGGCCGGCTTATTCGATGCTGATTGGAGGATAAACATTCCCACGAGTCCTGCAACATCTGTTTCACACGCGCTCGGCATCAAAGAATCGGACATCATACTCATGAGTGTGCAAGGGACTACACCGTAGAATTCCTCGAGTGCTGTCCAACACTGTATGGCTGTTGCGGAGAGATTCTTTTGCTCCACCCACCGGTCGATGGCAACACCGAGTTTGGCCATTTTCAAAAGGCTCTCTTTTGGAATTCCAGATACGCTCGTATATCCTCCGATTGTCTCAAGCTTGTTTTTTACGGGGGTATCTGAATCCTGCATTCCACGGACCCATCCGAGCGCTTCCGAGAGATCAAGAGTTTCTACGGAAATTCCTGATGCTTCAAGAAGCTTCTCACTGAATCGAACAGTGTTAAATGCAGCTGGCCGTGCGCCCAGGGCTCCAATTCGTGAGTTTTTCAGATTGCGAACAATCCGACACGTCGCTGCAAAATTTCTGAGGTCTTCTCGAAACGATTCGTTTGACGGCTCCACCGTATGCAATCGCGTTAGGGAAAACTTGATC
>CAYNRS010000203.1:0-2739 GCA_964399565.1 uncultured Ignavibacteriaceae bacterium | reverse complement strand
TGTTACAAACAGACATTTTGCCGCAAAAGCTATCTCTTCGGAATTTTATCGTCATCTTGTCGGCTTCGTCATTGAACGCGTGGATCAGGACTGGGACGTTCAGTCCGGAAAGCCGAAGTGTATCGGCTACTGCCCTCTCATCGCCAAAATTCGGCAGGGTCACGAGAATTCCGTCAATGTCATCTCGATGTGAGCGAAAAAGCGCTGAACATTTTTGCGCATCGGCGTAACTTTCGACTGCACCGAACTTCGTTGCGTCGACGGGCAGGGTCACGGTTTTGATTCCTTCTTCCTCAAGTACTCTCAGAATCTCCTTGCGGCCTGATTCACACAGATGCGCGGGAAAAAAGCCTCGATTTCCGACAATAATGCCGAGTGTTGTTACCTTATTCATGATGGTTCTCCTTGGGAATACTTGTGTAGCACAAATGAACCTTCACGACAGCTGCACCAGCATCCTCCCCTCTGAGGGGAGGATGAAGGTGGGGTCTGCTATAACACACTGCTTCAATCATTTGTCTCGTTTTTGATTCTTTGATGAACTTCCTCGAATATCTCTTCAACCACGGAGTCGGTTTCATTTAACACTTCAGAATTAGAATACCTCAGAACTTTAATGCCTTGTTGTTCCAATTCCGCATCACGCTCCTCATCTCTTCTAATCCCATCGTCGGTATAATGTTGACCACCATCAATCTCAACATCGAGCCTAGCTTGATGGCAGTAAAAATCGAGGATGTTCTTATCAAAGGGGAATTGGCGTCTAAATTTGACATCGAGTTGATTTGCTCTCAGGCATGTCCATAACTTTTTTTCTGCTTCTGTCATGGTTCGACGTAGCGTCCTCGCCAAACGCACATTACGTTTTGTGTATTTTGGAAAATGCCTACGTATGGCAGACCTCACCTACCCTCTCCTTGGAGGAGAGGGAATGATAATGCTAAGACTTGAAGTTTTCCATTTGATCGTGAGAGCTGCCATGAGACCTTGATTACCCTCGCCCTTCGACCATTCATCTACCGACTTCAGGTTTCAAGTGTCGCCGGCTCCAGCTTCGGGACAACTAGGTGAATAATCAGCAAGGCCACAAGATAAGCAAAGCCTGCAATCAAAAACACGGGGACGTAGCTTCCTGTCCATTGTAGAATATAACCGACAACTTTTGCGATAATCATTCCTCCAATCATACCCGCCATCCCGCCCAGGCCGACAACGCTGGCAACAGCGCCGCGCGGGAACGTGTCTGAAACAAGCGTGAAAAGATTCGCCGACCACCCTTGATGCGCAGACGCAGCCAATCCAACTAAACCGACCGCCACCCACATTTCACTCGCCTGCGAGGCAAACACGATAGGCACAACACACACTGCACAAATGAGCATCGCTGTTTTTCTCCCCGCATTCACCGTCCAACCTCGTTTAATCAATGAAGAGGAAATCCAACCGCCTGAGATGCTCCCGATATCAGCGACCAAATAGATCACAACGAGCGGAAGGCCGATGGTGAGCAGGGTGATGCCATAATTCTTGTTGAGAAAATCCGGCACCCAGAAAATGTATATCCACCAAATCGGATCGGTCATAAATTTTCCGATCGCAAAAGCCCACAGTTGCTTTTTCTTGAGAAGCACTCTCCAACGCACTTTCAGCGCGGGATCGGGCGGGTCACTCGTGATGAGCGCGAGTTCTTCTTTTGTGACACTTGTGTGTTCTTGAGGAGGCCTGTAGGACAGCCACCAGAAACCAATCCAAAGAAATCCCAGTGCGCCTGTGGCGATAAACGCCCACTGCCAACCATAGGTCAGTGTGATCCACGGAACGACGAGAGGCGTTATCACGGCTCCAACGTTACTGCCTGCGTTGAAAATCCCTGTGGCAAGTGCCCGTTCTTTCTTGGGAAACCACTCTGCCACAGTTTTTATAGAAGCCGGGAAATTCCCGGCTTCACCAAGTCCGAGCGCGAAACGCACAACAGCAAAGCCTGCCACTGACCGCACTGCAGCGTGCGCCATCGCTGCAATGCTCCAGACAATCACAGCAATCGAGAGTCCCTTTCTCGTTCCCAACCAGTCCATCATCCTACCGACTAAAAGAAGTCCGATGGCGTATGCGAGAGTAAAGGCAAAAACGATGTCACTGTAATCGATTTCGCTCCATCCTAATTCCTGGGAGAGCGTCGGTTTCAACACACCAATGACCTGGCGGTCGATGTAATTGATCGTTGTGGCAAAGAACAGGAGCGCACAAATGACCCAACGATAGCGCCCGCGCAGAATTCTCCAGGAAGAATTTCTCGTTTCGACGGCTTCCATCGGACTCATTTTACTCCTTCTTTGAGAGGCAAATCCAGATAACGTTTCGCGTTCCTATAGCAAACATCTCTCACGAGACCTCCAACAAACTCCGCATCGTTCGGAAGTATGCCTTTCGCCATTTCATATCCCAGGATATTGCAAAGAACTCGTCGAAAATATTCATGCCGAGAATACGAGAGAATACTTCTTGAATCGGTTACCATTCCAACAAACTGACTGAGCAAACCCATATTCGAGAGCGCCTCGATTTGCTTCGTCATACCGTCCATCTGGTCGAGAAACCACCAAGCGGGTCCGTATTGGATCTTCCCAGGAATCGAACCATCCTGAAAATTCCCCACCATCGAGGCAAAGAGTTCGTTATCCCTCAGATTACTATTGTAGAGGATCGTTTTTGCAAGTTTGCCGCGGTGATCAAGACTGT
>CAYNRS010000202.1:0-4676 GCA_964399565.1 uncultured Ignavibacteriaceae bacterium | reverse complement strand
AACATTATTGCGGACGTCATTCGGGAAGGGAGCTATTGGGCGTCGAAAGTAAAGGCGGCAAAAGTCACGGATAAAGAAATCCGAAAAGCTATCGAAGAGCGAATCTATCGCGTCCAATTAGTGGAAGAAAAGATTCAAGAGTTGATTGACGACGGCACGATCATGATCGACACGAAGGGAACAGCTGTTGGGCAGGTCAATGGATTGTCGGTGTACGATGTTGGCGAGCATTCGTTCGGCAAGCCGTCACGGATCACTGCAAAGACCTCTCTCGGTAAGTCCGGCGTCATCAACATTGAGCGCGAGGCAGAGCTGAGCGGTCCAACGCACAACAAAGGCGTGGCAATCCTTTCAGGCTATCTGAGGAGCAAGTTTGCTCAAAATAAGCCGCTCGTGGTGGATGCAAGCATCACCTTTGAACAATCCTATGGAGGTGTCGATGGCGACAGCGCGTCGTCGACAGAAATCTACGCGGTCCTGTCGAGTCTCGCAGAGGTACCCATCAGGCAGGATATTGCAGTGACCGGATCCGTCAATCAAAAAGGTGAAATTCAGGCGATCGGCGGCGTCAACTTGAAGGTGGAAGGATTTTTTGACGTTTGTCAGGTAAGGGGTCTCTCGGGAAGGGAGGGCGTCATCATCCCGGTGCAGAACATTCCCGATTTGATGTTGCGTGATGACGTTGTTGATGCGGTGAAGAAACGGAAGTTCAACATCTGGGCTATTTCGACAGTGGAAGAGGGGGTCGAAATCCTGACCGGAAAGAAAGCCGGTCGACAGACTGCAAACGGATCCTTCGAGTCTGGCACCATTTATGCTCTGGCCGACAATCGACTTCGAAAGTATGCCGAGGATTGGAGAAAATTCGAGAGTAGAGACTAAATTATGGCGGTATCATCTGCAAATTGGTATGAAACGGAGTTTCAGCCCGTAAAGCGGGCGCTGCAGCTCGTTTCCCTCCTTTTCTTCATCCTTGTAACAGGAGTTTTGGGGTACCATTTCATCGAGGGATGGTCTTTTTTTGATTCTTTATACATGACAGTGATAACGCTGGCAACGGTGGGCTACGGCGAAACGCATCCTCTTTCCCTCGCCGGAAGAGTGTTTACGATTGCACTCATCATGGGTGGCATGGGGATTATTCTCACAGCCCTCACGGAAATTACCGTTTTTGTTGTTGAAGGCGAAATGACAGGCTTTTTAAGGAGAAGAAGAATGAACCAACTCATAGGAAAAATGGCGGGACATTACATTCTCTGCGGCTCGGGCAAGACGGGACAACACGTACTGGAGGAATTGATACGGACAAAGCGGAAATGTGTTGTTATCGAATCGGATCCTGAAAAGGCAAAAAAACTTTCGGATTCGAAAATTCTTGCCATTGAAGGCGACGCGACAGAAGACCAGATTCTTACCGGAGCGGGAATTGACAGGGCAGCCGGCATTGTGACGACGCTGCCGACCGACCGTGACAATCTTTTTGTCGTTATTACCGCGCGCGGAATGAATTCACGGTTACGAATTATTTCCAAAATTGAAGACATCAGCGCACGGGATAAGTTTTTGCGCAGCGGGGCAAATGCCGCCATCTCCTCGAATTTCATAGGAGGGTTGAGGATGGCTTCGGAGCTGATCCGTCCGCAGACAACGAACTTTCTCGATACCATGCTCAGAGACAATTCAGCCTTGCGGGTGGACGAAGTTGTGGTAAGTGAATCGTCCAAACACACAGGAAAGACGTTGAAGAGTTTTGATGAACTGCATGCGTCCGGAGTGGTATTGCTTTCCCTCATAAGAAACGGTTCATATGAGTTTAACCCCCGCCCTGATACAAAACTGGAGGCCGGTGATACGTTGATCATGATGGGGAACCCGGAACAAATCAGCGCTGTCAGATCCGAAGTCATGTAAGCCGATGAACATGCAAATGAAAACACTTGCCCAAGCGCTGTCTCTACTTTTGACGACTTGCAGCCTCATGGCGCAGACCGGAACGCTTGTCGTACTGAACAAAAGTGACAACACGGCGAGCCTCATTGATTGCGCATCAAAGGCCGTCCTTGCAACCATCCCAACAGGAGTTGGTCCGCACGAAGTTGCCGTCTCTCCGGATGGAAAAACAGCTGTTGTGTCAAACTACGGTAACCGCCAGGGCCCCGGGAGCTCTTTAACGGTCATTGATATTCCCTCCCTGAAGAAGTCAGGAGAAATCAACCTGGGAGATTACAAAGGACCGCATGGAATCGTTTTCTTCTCTGACGGAAGGCGCGTCGCTGTTACCACGGAACGAAACAAAACCCTTGTTGTGGTGAATATCGGCAATAAAGAAATCGCGCATGCCATTGTCACAGAACAGGAAACTTCTCACATGGTGGCCATAAGCGGGGACAATGCTCGTGCCTTTGTCGCAAATATCGGGTCGGGGTCGGTTACGGCTGTTGACCTTCGATCAATGACGAGGCTGGGCAACATTCCAACCGGAGCAGGGGCGGAGGGAATCGACATTTCGCCCGACGGCAAGGAAGTGTGGGTTACAAACAGGGCATCGAACACCGTGTCTGTCATTGATGTAGACAGATTGAATGTCGTTGACACTCTCGAATCGAAGGATTTTCCCATCAGGACAAAGTTTACACCCGATGGCCATTACGCTCTTGTCTCGAACGCTCGCTCCGGGGAGGTTGCGGTTTTTGATGCAAGGACGAAAAAGGAGGTACGGCGACTCAAGATGGAACTCAGCGTGGTCAATGATGTCGATAAGAGGCTCTTTGGAAATCAATTTGGGACAAGCCCGACACCCATTGGAATTTTGATTCCTCCTTCAGGGACGCACGCCTACGTGGCGAACAGTAACGCCGACCTGGTGACTGTCATAGATCTGAAAGAATGGAAGGTCGTCGACCGCATACAAACGGGCAAGGAACCCGATGGACTCGGGTATTCAAGCCTTATCCTCAAAAGAGATCGTTGAGTTACGACGTCAAACGGGTTAGCCATTCACTTCGATTGTGAGGTCACGAGTATGAAGCAAACTTGGAAATCAATGATCCCTAAAAATACATAAGGAGATACCATGGGAAAAGGCAACAGACGATCCAAACGTGGCAAGATTTGGCGCGGCACGTATGGTAAATATCGGCGGAAAAAGAAAGGCCATAGAAGGCAGAGAAGCAAGGAACAAACAGAAAAGCGGTAAAAAGGCGGCTCGTTCGACCTGGCAAACAGAACAGAAGTCGGACTTTTCTCGGAAAAGACAGGGCAAAAGTCCGACTTCTGGCTTAATTTTACATTGCCATCTTCACACTTTTAATCATTATCCCCTGCACACCGCCACTTGTACGAATGTGGCCGGTCGCTTCAACTGTGTGAGAGATGTGGTCCATCAAAATCGCATTCGGCCCCTTCTTGTGGTCATCGGGAAGCAGGGAAACGTAAAGCTTCCCGTCAGCGGTAAGTATTCCGAGTGCGCCTCCCGCTTTTGCACAAGCCTCTGCACAAGCTTTGTGGTCTGAACCCTTTGCACCGCCCATCATGTAGCACGCAACGTCCACCACCTCACCCTTTACGGTCATTTCCTTTTCGGCCTTCTTCTGCGCGATCGCTGTCACCGTGACAGCAAACACCACGCCGACCAAAAGCACAAGAAATCTTCTCATGAGAATCCTCCTTTTGTGTAAGATTTTAGGAAAAAGCGAAATACAGGGACTTAGAACAATATCGAAAGAAGAGCCGATAGATTGAACGGTATTCTTGAGTGAGAAGTTCCGCGACGCTTATGAACTGTTAACCTTGGTAGCTTTGTACTGTGAGTACCACGGCTGCGTTTTCTTCCAAAATGCAAAGTTTCCCGTCCCCGGAAAAACCTGCGTTCGACGGATCTCAAAGAAATCGTCCGTAAAACGGAGCGGGCTTGAATCGCCGGCAACCGCAAATTCGTATCCTTCCTCGGCGACAAGTCGTTTCGCGACATCATTGAGTGCCGCATAAGGGTACGCGAAGGAAATTGTTTCCATACCGGTGAGCTCCTCCACGGAGGCCTTTGATTCACGGAGTTCGATTCGAATCTTCTTCTCCAAGCTGTCCGGAATGCGGATGTGCGTCGTGGTGTGAGATCCGAACTCGATCCGTGAGCGACTCATCTCTCTCACCTGTGCCGGTTTCAGGAGAGGAACCTGCGGCTCATCGGCATCCCAGAAATTTGTTCGGCGTTTCCTGTCGGTTACAAGATAAATGACGGCGGAGAATCCAAAGAGCTCAAGGATGGGAAATGCCACCCGGTAATTGTCCTCGTACCCGTCATCGAATGTTAGAATTATGGGCTGGTCCGGTAGCACGATTTCGCCTTTGACGAATCTCCTATATTCGGCAAACGTTATCGGCGTGTATCCTCTTATTGAAAGCGAGGACATCTGCCGTTGAAAATGCTCTTTTGTGACCCAAAGGCTATGACGTGATCCGGTGGGCGGATGGTCAACAACGCGATGGTACATAAGCACCGGAATGGAGAAGGGGGTGAGCCTTGCTGCCCGTGCCCGCTCATACACTTTTTCCACTTCCGTTTCGATCACTTTCACGTCAAAACGGGATGATACCATGTGCCGAAGCTTGCCGTCGGTTGTTCGTTTGCGGCTTTTGAGAACCGCGATGAGATCTTTCACTACGCGGTCCGCGGCGGC
>CAYNRS010000201.1:0-4676 GCA_964399565.1 uncultured Ignavibacteriaceae bacterium | reverse complement strand
CTACCTCCCAGGTGTTCAATGTGTTCGTGAGGAGGATGGGTGTCTCAATGCTGCCGAGCTCATCAATCTGAGTAACACCCAGGAGTTTTCCGAACCCGTTTCCCACATAAATTGCTGCGGGGATTTTTTCTTGAAAAATATTGCCCTCGTGTGGAATGATTGCCGTGATCCCTGTGCGGACATTGTCGCCCTTCACAAGCGTTACGTGTCCAACGCGAACACCGGCGACGTCTGTGATGGCGTTGAAGTTCCCGGTTTTGAAAATACCGATCTCAACGCCCAATTCCCTGAACCTGAACCGATTCGATTCCTGCGAAACTGCGAGGGTGCACAGTGAAGAAAGAAGCAAGAAGGTGAGCCTGAAGATTATCATAAGATGTGAAATCCTTTTGAAGTGTTGACAGAATTCAAAGAAAATCCTACTTTGTTGGAGAAGATCGATGACAATGAATCGAAATACTTTCCACGGGTTTCTCGTTGGCGCAGTTCTGGCGACTTTCATCATCGGCTGCGAGACAACAACCGGCCCCGAGGAAATTCAGGTAACATATAAGCACTCGCGTGCCGTGTGGTCTCCGGATAACAGCACAATAGCCTTTATTGCGACCATCAACAACACTCAAGGAATTTATGCAGTAGATACTTCGGGTTCAAATCTGCGGTTGGTGTACGCCGGGGATACAGGCGGACCCACATGGTCGTCCGACTCGAAATGGCTTGCATTCTCCCAATTTCGGAACATATGGAAAGTCAAAGCGAATGGTGATTCGATTCAACAGCTCACGAACAGCAATGGGGATGTCAGGCCTTCATGGTCGCGGGACGGGAAGACGATAGCGTTCGTCCGGACGGGGATATGGCTCTTCGAGGTGGCGGGTGATTCGGAGCGGACCCTCTACGGGCTGGGAGATTTCCCATCGTGGCACCCCAATGGGGTAGAAGTTGTCATGCAAACGCTATCGGGCAGCGGGACTATTGCTTCTTTCTACGCAATCCATCGTGATTCTGGGACAGCCCGATTGTTCTACACTGTCAGTTCCTCCGGCGTTTGCTCCTTTTCTTCGATCAGCCCAAATGGGCAGGAGCTTTTGTTCAGCCTGACGCCGTTCACCGGCGCGACGCAAATATGGAGAGTCGACATGACAGCAAATACTTCTCAACAGCTTTCCGATGACGGGGGCGATTTTGCCTCGTGGAGCCCCAATGGAAGCAAGATCGTCTTCACGCGGATTGCTTTTGAAGATGGCGGGCTTTGGATCGTGAACAAGGATGGAACAGGGAAACGGCGATTGACAACCCCCTGATTCGACCCGTCTGTTAAGGTTCCAAACTGAAGCTATAGGTCGTCACAAAAAGTTCAAAATCCGCAACTTCTAACATATCCTTCCCCGCAAAGCGAATTGCGTGGGAGTCAATTCGCTCGACACCCTTCAAGTATGCAAGCACCTCGACAGGCCGATAATGTTTAAAGCTCAATTCCATGGCCACCGGAGTTGATATTTTGTAGGGCCGGAAATCCTTCAATCTGCCCAACGCCGATTTCACCTTTTGCGCGATCAATTCTTGAGCCGCCTCCGGAGTGATCGTGTTTGCCGAATGAAAACTCAGGCTTTTTTTCACCTCGGCTCCTTCAATGTTCCCGACGAGGCTCCGAACTTCTTCTATGGCAGCTTCATCTCCCGAGATCATAACGACTGGAATACCAAAATGGCCGGCAATTGCCGCGTTCCAGGCGCCTTCCGTTACGTTCTTTCCGTTCAGAGCGACTCGTGTTAGCCGGGCGCTGGAGAATGTATGTGCGCGCACGCCGCGAAGGTTGTTTGTCGAGGAGTGGTAGCCAATAAAGAGAGCTGCATCGAAAGTCTCGTCAATCCCGGCCATCATTCCGAGCCGGCGCGGCCAGGAGCGGATGATCCGAACGTCCTTTGGAAACTGGTCAATCAGGAGGTTCTCCCCGTTCCCGTGCGAGTCGCTTACCAGAATTTCTGATGCACCTGCACTTTTTGCTGCGTTGACAGCAGCTAATGCCTCCTTCGTCATGAATTGCCGAAATCTCTCATATTCAAATGCACCAGGGCCCAGCTGGTCGTCGCTGACGACGCCTGCGATTCCTTCCATGTCAACGGAGATGTAAACTTTGAGTTTCTTGGGCTGTGAGAAACAAACGTGAATTGACAAAACGAGCAGAAGTAGGAAGGAAGGTCTCATGGTATCTCCGAAGGATTCGTTACGCGGATAAGACGACTGTTCTTAACCTGAATTCGTGCGGTTTTGGAATGATCCGCGGTCATTCCTCGCGCTGTAACCGTTTTGCTCTGTCTTCCACATGTCGCCAGGCTCGCAACAGATTTCCCCCGCAGAACTTTTCAATGTCTCGCTCTGAGTAGTCCATCTTCAACAACTCATAAATGAGGTTCGGGTATTGGGAGACATCCTTGAGGTTGCTGGGAAGAGAGCCACCAACGCCGTCAAAATCCGACCCAAATCCTGCATGGTTGGGGCCAACCAGCTTCACGATATGGTCAATGTGATTTGCCACGTCGGCAGCAGTTATGGAAGGTGGAGGGTTCTCCGCCCAGAATTTTTTCGCGAACTCGACAGCTTTAGGCTCATTTCCTTTGAGTTTGTTCGCCGCAAAATATTCCCAAATCTTTACTTCTTTTGATTGAAATTCGCCATTGAGGAAAGAACGTCCGAAATTCACCATTACCACGCCCCCATTTTTGGCAACGAGTTTGATCATTTCGTCTGAGATGTTTCGCTGCCACCTCGGAGTGAAGGCTCTGCACGAGGAATGTGAAGCGATAACGGGTGACTTCGAGATCTCCAGAACCTGAAAGAACGCTTCATCCGAGATGTGAGAGACATCGACCATAATGCCGAGGCGGTTCATTTCGACCACCACTTGTTTCCCAAAAGGGCTTAATCCCTTCCAGGTTCTTGTCGTGTCGTAGGAAGAGTCGCAGATATGATTATCTTTGCCATGCGTAAGAGTGATATAGCGGATACCGCGATCGAAAAAATGTTTTAGGTTGGAGAGTTTTCCCTCGACGGGAGAGCCGTTTTCCATCCCCAGACCAAGAGCGATCTTTCTCTGCAAAAACTGTTTTTCAACCGCATCCGCAGACTTCGCAATAGCGAACTTGTCCGGCCACTTCTGGACGAAACCTTCAACCATATCGATGAGCGAATCCGCTAGTACTTGAGCGCCTGCATTCTCCCTTTCTGAAGGCACATAAATCGACATGAAAGGAGCGTTGAGGCCGCCTTGTGTGGCGCGCACGTAATCGAACTCACCGGATTCCGTCCTCTGGGAAATATCTTCCCAGCGCTCCTGAAGTCGGTAGGGAACATCAATATGGGTGTCGACAATAATGAATTGTTGGGCAAGCGAATGCGCCTTGGCCTTGAGGGCTTCCTGATCCTGCGCAACGATCATGGAAAAACCGCACAAACAAAATATGATGTACTTGAGCCACAACTTCATTGTGTACCTCGAGTTGAATGATGATTCTCCATAGGGGCGTAAAAGAATAGAGGAATTGTCCAAGAAATGCAAGCCTGCGGGAAGGGGGGAGAGAAAAACTCCCAACTCCCGTGATGACATTGATCATCGATCACGGGAGGTTGGGATGAAGAACGTTGGGGGGCGACCTACGTTCTTGCTGGATTCAAAATTCTTTTTGGTTTTCTCCGCTGCCGGGTAGTTCGGGCCCGTTTCCTTGTCAGCATTGTTCTCATTCTGCTATCGTTTTCATTGATGTGTTTAAAAAAACGCATAGCGCCGGCAAGAAGGAAGCCGTAAACGAGAATGAAAAGGAGGAAGTAAACTGAGGTTTTCACGGGAAGTCTCCAAACACTTTTTTCGATCGGTGAAGCCGTTTTTCGGGTTTGTCTTCCGCGTGGGATGTTTTGGGAGCGCTCCCGGGGTACGCAATGTTTTTCAGCATGCCGCGCTCATCGACGGTGGCCGTTATCGAGAGCGAGCCATTGCCAGGACACGTGGCCTGGATGAGAACAAAATCCGTCGAAAGAGCCTCAATGGAGAATTCGGCACGGCGGTTCGCTTCGAATTTCTTGGGAAGCGTGTAGGCGAAACCGCCTTTGCTGGCATTGTAAGCGCCGCCTCCGCCTTTTTTGCTGGCGGGCCGTATGCGGTGATGGTACGCGTCTGCAGCGATCTCGTTCAGGTCGGCAACAACAAGCTGAAGCGAATTCGGCTCAAACCAATTCATGGGGGGACGCCCGAATTGTGATTGATGAAGTTCCGGCCATACTAGCACAACTACGGTGCCAATCTGAAAAAATTCAGCAGGTCAGGTTTCTAAGCTCATTTCGCGAGGAGAACTTCGGACGGAAGGAAATTTTTTCCCATCAGACAGGTTGAAGGTTGGTGATCTCCATCAAAAAAGTGGGTTTTGGAAGGAAGATGTGCTCCAAGTTCGCATGCATCAATGAGTTGTTGGTAGGGTGTACGCGAATTACCGCAACGTGGCGTACGTATTTTACTTCACCAGCAGTGACCTGACATGTACTTATGTCCGGAAGCGCTGCAACGCAGCGTTTCACAACCGGGAAGGACGATACGCTGTTTCCTGAGAGTGTTTGTTCTCTCGCCGGTGCAGCCATGGAAGCACAACCCCCAGAATGAGAGCAAGACGGAAAGCCGTCCCCAA
>CAYNRS010000200.1:1495-4679 GCA_964399565.1 uncultured Ignavibacteriaceae bacterium | reverse complement strand
GGTTCCAATGAAGTTTGGTATTTTAAGCAGGGTTCGGGGAAACTGTGAATACTTCTTTCCAAGCTTGCAACGGAGAACTGGCAAAAGCTCATCGATTTCAGCGTACCTCGAAGGCTTCGTATGGGATCGAGCAGCGTACTTGCAGACTTTGGCCAACATTCAGTACAATTACCTTAATGTGCGGTTTAGCAGAGCCGTTTTCCACGTAGTTCAGTTTGATGAAGCCTTCTTCAAATACAATCAGCTTGCCAACCTTTATCGAGATCGAGCCTCCGTTCGACTCGATGAGCCCGATTTCACAAATATTATCGGTGGAGTAGGGCTCTTTGGCAGTCTGTCAGTCGATTCAGCGGTGGCAATCCTTCCAGAAAGAATTCCAGTAGATTTTGGTTTCGTTTGTTCAAACTGATACTACCCCGCGTTAAATTCACATTGACATTCAACCCTCGATTCCGTATAATCTTCTGTACCACAATGACTTATCAGCCTTCCGATTTGAGCCCCCATGTCCAAAGCCTCTAAGTGGATTGTCGGCATCTTCCTGGCAATTTTCTTTTTTGTGGGATTATTTCTCCTGACCCTCTACGCCTGGCTGTTCTCCGAGCCTGAGGACGAATCCACATCCACGTTTGGCGAGAAGGTTGCACTCGTTGAATTGATCGAGCCGATTTATTCCTCGGAGAACATTGTCCGCCAATTCAAGAAATACAGGGACAACAAAGCCGTGAAGGCGATTGTTTTTCGAGTGGAGTCGCCCGGAGGAGGCGTTTCCGCAAGCCAGGAGATTTACGAGGAAGTAAAGAAAACCCGGCAAACAAAACCCGTTGTGGTGTCGATGGGATCTGTTGCAGCGAGCGGAGGTTACTACGTGTCGCTTGGGGCGACGAGGATTGTTGCGAACCCCGGTACAGTCACGGGAAGCATTGGCGTGATTTTTCAGTTTTTGCACGTCAACGAGCTCCTGAAAAAAATCGGTATCGATGCCTCGACGTACAAGAGTGGAAAATTCAAGGACGCGGGTTCGCCGTTTCGCAAACCGACGGAAGAAGAGAAGAAGTATTTCGGCGAAGTGATCGGGGATGTTTATGACCAGTTTGTTGCTGCTGTGACAAAAGAGCGCAAAATGACGCGGGCGAAAGTGCTCAGGTACGCGGACGGCAGGATTTTCACGGGAAGGATGGCGCTTGAATACGGGTTCGTCGATACGCTCGGGACTCTGGAAGATGCCATCAGTATCGCCGGCGAGCTTGGCAGCATCAAAGGAAAACCAAAAGTGATCAAGGAACAGAAACTCAGGCCTTTCTTCGAACGGTTATTGGGCGAAGCCGCCACGGACCTCGTGAACCTGCGCGATGAGTTCCTTCGCCAACCGGTCGTCCAGTACAAATTCATCGCACCCTACTAACAGCCCAGAGGAGGATCTGTGACTAAAGCAGATATCGTCGACGTTATCGCTTCTGCAACCGGTTTGACGAAAGTGGAAACAGAAGCAGTCGTGGATGGGTTTATCCAAACGGTGATCAATGCCATGAAGGAGGGCAAGAACATCGAGATCAGGGGGTTCGGAAGTTTTAAAGTGAAAAAGCGCAAAGGACGCATGGCTCGCAACCCGAGGACGGGCGAACAGGTGAAGGTGGATGAACATTTTGTTCCGATTTTCAAAGTGTCAAAAGAACTCAAACTAATCGTCGACGAGAATCTGAAAAAACCGGCCTAGACTTGAAATGAAGCCGAAGCTCTTCTGTTCCGACTGTAACTCTGCAATCCAATGGGAGGATAAATTCTGTCCGGGATGCGGAGCTCAGATCGAACTCTCCGACGTAAGCGGCTCCCCCTCCGAAAGAACTGCGCATGCCGGCTCACAAAAAGTCCGTTGTTCAAAATGCGGCTCTACGAATGCCTCGGAAAATGAATTTTGCGAAAGGTGCGGTGCTTCGTTGCATCAAGGAAAAGCGAGTCGAGAACGGCGGGCGTCAAAATCGGCGTCTCCCCGCGCCGATAAAAAGTACACAGTTGCTCCTGTTGCCAACTCCTGGAAACTCGTCGCTGGTTTCTTTGCGTTTCTCGTTGTAGGCATCACCTTGATGCAATTTCTCTCCGGAACAAGCAACGTTCCTTCACAGCCTGCTCAATCCGCCCAACAATCGGCAAACATGCAAGCGGCACCGCAAATAGAAGAATTGGAGAAACAAGTCGCGGCCAACCCGAATAACCACGAGCTCATGGTGCGACTTGCAAACATGCTGCAGGACAATCGGTTCTTTGAACGCGCAATCAAGTACTACAAGGATTACCTCGCCAGGCATCCGAAGGATGCCAACGCGCGCGTGGACATGGGTATTTGCTTCAACGATATGGGAAATCTGGAGGAGGCAAAAAAAGAAATCCAGTTGGCTTTAACATACGAACCGAAACATCTCTTTGCACATTACAACCTCGGCATCGTGTATTTGAGAGGCGGGGACATGGAGCAGGCGAACGAATGGTTCAAGAAAGTCGTTGCACTGGAGCCAAAGAGTGAGGTCGGTCAACGAGCTCAACAGTTGCTCACTCAACATAATCCACAAAACCTTCAACCCAACTGACCCCGTACAGGGGGTGAATAGGAGGAGCTATGCCAAGTGGTAAAAAGCGTAAACGCCACAAAATGGCAACTCATAAACGGAAGAAACGTTTGCGAAAGATGCGTCACAAGAAGAAAATACGATAGAATCTCGATGGAGGTCGATGAGTCTCACCCGCCTGCCTCATTCAGTCAATGTGGCAGGCAGGTCGACTTGCAGAGTTTATTCAGTTTTTCCCTATGAAAAGAATCCTCTCAGTTATTGTGTTCGTCCTCGTTTTTCCTTTGCTGCCCTCCATTACTCTCAGCTGGGGATTTTGGGCGCACAAAGAAATCCATCGCTACGCAATTCAATCACTTCCCAAGGAAATGCGGCCTTTTTTTGACGCCAACGCCGATTCGATCATCGCAAGGTCTGTCGACGCCGACCGGCGAAGGAATGTCGACAAGGATGAGGGCCCGTACCACTACATTGACATCGACCGGTATGGCAAGTATCCGTTTCATGAATTGCCGAGAAGTTACAGTGAGGCGGCCAAAAAGTTTGGAAAAGAAACTGTTGACACGAATGGTACTGTTCCATGGCGGATTGCCCTTTATACTGAAAGGTTATCGGAAGCC
>CAYNRS010000200.1:0-1485 GCA_964399565.1 uncultured Ignavibacteriaceae bacterium | reverse complement strand
GAAGCCATGAGGCGGAAGGACCGAAGGTCGATTCTGTTCCACGCTGCAAACCTCGGTCATTACATCGCAGATGCACACGTACCGCTCCATAGCACCGAAAACTACGACGGAAAAATGACGAACCAACCGGGGCTCCATTCACGTTGGGAAAGTCAGCTGCCGGAGAAATATGGAGTTGATTATAAGATGACTCCCGCGGCGGTTGAAATCATCGGAGATCCGCTGGCCACAGCCTTCTCGGTTATTTTGGAAAGTTATGAACGAGTGGATTCAGTGCTTCGCATGGATTTGAAAGCCAAGGAGGGAATTCCTGAATCCGAATTAGTGAAAACGAAACGGGAACGCGGACGAGACGTATTTATCTACAGCGACACATATTACGAGCGGTATCATGGATTGATGAACAACATGGTGGAAAGACGAATCAACGACGCAGTGCGTCGCGTCGCAAGCTACTGGTATACAGCATGGGTGAACGCCGGAAAACCGGACCTCATGAACTAGGCAGATTGTTGTTTCTTTAGAATGAATTTTCTACTTTGAACGAAATACTTTTACTTCTTTTTGGAGGCGAATATGGCAAACGACAATGATGGAATGGCAAAAGGGCTGATTATTGGCTTCATCGCAGGCGGGATTGTTGGTGCTGTGCTGGCACTTCTGTACGCTCCGACGGCAGGAAGGGAACTGCGGGCAAACATTAAAGATAAAGCGAAGGACGCCGTGGATGTTGCTGATGAATACATGACAAAGGCACGATCCACTGCCAAGGATATCATCAATGAGGGGAAAAGCAGGTCTGAAAGCCTCATCACCGACGCGAAAAGACGTGCGGAATCGATCATGGGAGATGCAGAACGCATTCTCACCGACGCGCGGTCCAAGAGCGGTAACGAAGGGTCAAAGAGCTGAAGAATTCATCCCCTCACTGTACCTAAAAAAGGAATTTCAACGTGGAATCATTTCTTCAGGTTGTCCAGATGGTCGCGCTCCTGTGTGCCTCGGCTCTGTGCGTGTATCTGATCATAACACTCGTGAAATTCAACGACCTCTTTGGCATGCTTCAGAAAGACTTGAGCGAGATCGCAAGGAATGCAAAGCCCGTGTTTGAGAACCTGAATGTGATCACCGAAAAACTGAAATCGATCAGCACGAAAGTGGACGAACAGGCGAACATGTTCCGGGATTCCATGGAATCCTTTAAGATGCTGGCGGAGAATGTTCTGGAATTCGAACGCCGCATCGAACAACGCGTGGAGGAGCCGATCATTCGCGTCACGTCGGTTCTCGGCGGCCTGGTTGACCGCTTCTCGTCGCTGTTCCGGCGGCCGCAAACCCCGCAATAGATCCGGGTTCTCCATAATCGTTCCTCGAGGTTGAAAGTCCGCGTTGGAGTCCGTTCATCCAGGAGAAAGAAGTGGCACAAGGCAACTCAAAAGAGTATTCAATCGATAAAATTCGCAATGTGACGATCATCGGCCACGG
>CAYNRS010000199.1:0-4680 GCA_964399565.1 uncultured Ignavibacteriaceae bacterium | reverse complement strand
GATCGTTCAGAGCCTCAGGTTGAAGGCTGCGGATGTCGTCGTGGAAATTGGCTCAGGGAAAGGAGCGCTTACAAGACATCTCCTTGAACACTCCGGCAACGTCATCGGCATCGAAGTCGATGCGCGGACAATCGAATTGCTCAGGGAGGCCGTCGGAAAAGATTTTCGGATCATCAACGACGACTTGCTGAACGTCCGTTTGACCGACCTTGCACCCGAGAAGAAAGTTCGCGTCGTCGGCAACATCCCTTACTTTATCACGAGCGAAGTTCTTTTCTGGCTGTTCGACCAAAAAGATGCCGTTGCCGATGCTACCCTCATGATGCAGCTTGAGGTCGCTCAGAGACTGGTTGCAAAACCGAAATCAAAAGATTACGGAATCCTGAGCGTTTTTTCGCAATTGTACGGCAAACCCGAAGTGCTCTTCAAAGTTTCACGCAATTGTTTTTTCCCAAAACCGAACGTCGAATCAGCCGTAACTCATCTGGATTTCTCAACAACGTTGCCCCCTTGCGATCTGAAGCTCCTCAAGAACATCGTTCGCGCAACATTTGGGAAAAGACGCAAGACACTTCGAAACGGGCTTAAAGACTTGAAATTTTCGGAAGAGCAGCTGAACAACATACGGTTTGATTTAAACAAGAGACCCGAAGAATTATCGTTGGATGATTTTCTGTTTGTTACAAGACAGTTGGAGCCGTATCGGGGATCAATAGTAATGAGGTTTTGAAATCACAATCAGATGATATTGCAAACCCAAGATGCCTGAACTCGACGAACAAACCGACCTTTCCCCTTCTCCTCCGCGCGAGCTGATCGAAGTCGATGACGAGCTGATGGGCGACATTGAAGAATTGGTCCGCTCAAAATCAGACTTCCTGCTGCTCAACATCATTCAGGATCTCTATCCGGCTGACATTGCGCACATCATGAACCGGCTTGATAGTGATCAGGCGGAGTATGTCTTTGGACTTCTTCCGGGCGAGGTGGGTGGCGAAACTCTGCTCCACCTGGACGTGAGCCACCGAGAAGATCTGCTAAAGAAGCTCGACAGGCTGCGGCTTCAGGAAATCCTCATCGGCATGGCTTCTGATGATGCCGCCGATATCGTCGGCCTCTTACCGCAGGATGAGGCTGCAGAGATTCTCGCGAAGATGGACGTGCGCGAGTCTTCCCGAGTGGAAGAACTTCTCCATTACGATGAACGCACTGCCGGCGGCATCATGGAGAAGGAAACCGCCGACGTCAATTATAAGGACACTTTGAAGAAGGCCATCAAGGAAGTTCGCGAGTTTGCGAAGAACCACAAGAACGTGTACAGCGTGTACGTTACTGACGATAACGGAGTTCTGGTCGGTCATGTCCCTCTCCAGGACCTGCTGATTCACGCGCCAAATCGTCGAGTCCACAAAATCATGAACTCGGACGTCATCAGCGTGACAACCGACGTGGACCAGGAAGAGGTTGCACGCGTCGTGAAGAAATACGGAATTGTGTCTGTCCCCGTTACCGACAAAGCCGGAAAACTTCTGGGCCGGATTACTGTGGACGACATTGTGGATGTTATCGAAGAAGAGCATGAGGAAGATGTTGCGAGACTTGTGGGTTCCGAGGCGATGGAACTCGAGAGAAGGTCTCCCGCCCAAATTGCATTTCTCCGACTCCCCTGGGTCATGATAACGCTTGTGCTGGAGTTCTTTGCGGGAGTCGTTGTCCATCAGTTCGACAAAACTCTGTCGCAGGTTATTTTACTCGCGTCCTTCATGCCGATTATTTCTGCCATCTCGGGAAACACCGGCCTCCAATCAGCCGCGATGATTGTGCGCGGCATCGCGACGGGAACGATCAACATTAAGAACTGGTGGATTCCTGTTACACGACAGTTTCAGACGACGCTCATCATTGGCTCCGTGTGCGGCCTTACGATCGGGTCCGTTGGAGCCGTTTGGCACGGACACTGGGTGTTTGGCGTCGCAGTGGGTGTTTCGATGTTTCTTTCGATTAACATCTCAGGTTTTGTTGGAACAGTAACCCCCATGATCTCCAAAGGTTTCGGCTTCGATCCGGCCATTACTGCAGGACCGTTTGAGACGGCGTTTCAGGATGTCGTCGGCATAACGATCTTTCTGTCGATTGCAACATTGCTGCTGCAGTGGCTATAGGGAGAAAAGGGCGTTCAGGATGAATGGATTGTTGGATAAATGGATTAGTGGACTCTCATGCAAAATCGAATCTTCCTATCCTTAACAATCCATCAATCTACTAACCCATCGATCCAATAATAGTTTCATGCTCAGATTCCGCTCCCTCCTCACTCCACTCGATTTCGTCTCCATTTCGTTTCTCGCTTTTCTCACCTGCTTGAATGTTGTTTTTGCTTCCCGCGTCGTTTACTGGCTCGAGATCAGTCTCGTAAATATCCTCGTGAGTACCCTGGTAATCATGTTAGCATGGGCAGCAGAGAAGAAGAAGACAAAACTCCTCATTGGGCTTCATCGCTGGTACTGTTATCCGATCGTCCTTTTTGTCTTTAAAGAGCTTCATTTGATGGTACGCCCGATTCATCCTATCGACTACGACAAGCTGTTCATATCTATGGATAGGTGGATGCTTGGCGTCAATCCCACAGAATGGCTCTATCAATTCTCTCATCCCGTTCTAACAGAAATTCTTCAGATCGGCTATTTCTCGTACTACCTTCTCTTTATTATCCTCGGCGTTGAAATCTACAGGCGATTTCCGATCAAGGAATTCGACCATGCGGCATTCATGATTGTCTACGGCTTCTATCTTTCCTATATGGGATATTTCTTGCTCCCCGCCGTCGGCCCGAGGTTTATTCTTCATGAGTTTTCCAAGATTAATATTGAACTCCCCGGCCTTTTCCTGACAGAAACTCTTCGAGCCATTATTGATGCTGGTGAGTCCATACCAAGAAATATTCCAAACCCCGTCGAGTTTGTTCAGCGCGATGTTTTCCCGAGCGGCCACACACAGCTCACGCTGATTGTCCTTGTACAGGCTTTTCAGCGAAGGCTCAATTCTCGTTGGCTGTTGCTCACACTGGGGACATTGCTCATTATTGGAACGGTGTATCTTCGCTATCATTATGTTGTCGACGTCGGCGCCGGAGTGATGTTCTGCTGGGCAACACTATGGACGGGTGGACGTATTATCACATGGTGGGCCAAAGCTTGATCCCGGTTTGTAACTTTTTCTTGGAAGTGTTTGTAAATTAGAATAAGTTATTGGCGCAGTTTGCAGTTTTAGAGTTGGCAGTTGGCAGACTCATTAGTAATGCCGGAATTAATTCAGCCTCTCATCTAATAATTCGAAGTAAACATGACACATGAAGAAATCCTGAAAGAACTCGAGGAACTTGCAGTGCGCAGCTCTATCGGCATCCGTTATGAAAAAGGCGATTTTGAGGGGGGATTCTGCGTGCTCAAAACAGAGCGGCTCGTCGTCGTGAACAAGAAGCTCCCGACGCCCAAACGAGCCTCCGTTCTCGCACAAGGGCTTGCAGAGGTCGGCATTGAAGAAGTGTACTTAAAGCCCGCCGTGCGCGAATTTATCGAAGATGAACTTGCAAAAGCTGCACGGACTGAAAGCTCGTAATGCTCGCCACTTTATTCCTGGGAGGCTTCTTGCACACGTGCCAGTTTTTACATTGATTCCTTTCTGAATGTCCAACATCAAGTCTCTCCTCCCCTACGTCCTCGTTACACTCATCTCATTCAACTTCGTGGTGCAGCTCTTTCAGTTTGCTCATCCCTACAGCGGAATCCATCCGTCGGCGGACGCGCCCGCGGTCTCGACAAAAGCCGAGGAAATTCTCCAAAGGGCGAATATCAAAACGTCGGAGATGACTGTCGAAACAAAATTCAAGGCCAACCAAACTCTCATTCGCCAGACAGACGCAACGTTCGACAGACCACGGGCAAACGATCTTCTGAAGAATGTCATACCGGGTTATGTCTGGGAAGTGAATTTCAAGAAGAGGAAACCGTTTTCACTGTCTTCCATAGCTTCAACTTCTTCGCAGGGAGAGCAGCGCCAGGCAGCAGAGGAAATCATGGACGTCCTGAGAGGAGACATCAGCCTCAAGTTCAGCCAGAACGGAACGTTGCTGGAGTATTCCAGGAAGGTCGCCGACAGCAGCAAAATTCCCTCGGTGAACCCAGAGGAGGCCTGGAAACGCGCCGGAGAGTTTCTGAATCGCTTTCTTCGCCACCAGGTGATCGCGGATTCATCCCTTTTGTTTGAAGAACACGGAGGCTTGCTCCGCGTTGGTTCCTCCGAGCCGCTCAAATTTGAAAATCAGAAGAAAACAGAGCAGCCGCATCGAACGGACTATGAGTTTTTGTGGACCACCGAGTCGCCCGAATTGAAGGATAAGATTGAAGTCAGAGTGACTTTATCCGGCGACGCAGTCTCTTCTGCAAAGATCGAATACGTGGTTCCAAAAGAATACGAAGAAAGACCTCTCGAGAGCACGCGCGGCATCTCCATCGCCGTTGTCTATATCGCCCTTTTTATTCTCATGTTGATTGCCGCCTTCAAGCGCATCCGCTCGAGCGAAATCGGATTCCGTTCAGGGCTCATTATGGGCATCGTGTACTCAGCTTCTCTGAGCTATCAGTACTTCGTCGAGCTGCCGGCCGAGGCCGACTGGACAAT
>CAYNRS010000198.1:0-4700 GCA_964399565.1 uncultured Ignavibacteriaceae bacterium | reverse complement strand
CGAAGCCGATGACGGAATTCAAAGGAGTGCGGAGTTCGTGGCTCATATTGGCGAGAAACTGGGACTTGGCCCTGCTGGCTTCTTCCGCCTTCTTTGTCGACTTCTCAAGCTCCTGAATCAGGCGTCCGGTCATTCTCATGGCTCGCAGGGTCCTTTTCCGCAGGAGGTTTGCCGTCACAGCGGTGAGCGCCATGTAGATGTTGGCCGCGTAAATCAGAAAGAGCTTCGTGATCTCCGACGGCCATGAAATCTCACGATCTTCTACAAAGGCCAGGTACAGGACCAGCATGAGATAGCAGAAAGTCGAAAACTGCGCAAAGTTCAGCGTCCGCTGGACATTAGTGAAGCTCTGGTCTGCCGCGCGCAGCACCATAATGAAAAAGAGCCAGCTTCGCTCACCGCCGGAATAGTAAATCGCCAGCGTCCATATAATGAGGTCGACGCCGAAAAAGAAGACGCCAAGGTCGAACGACCTGACGCGTTTGAAGAAAAAGTAGAGGCATACCCAGGAAAGCAGGGCATAGGCCTCCATGATCGCAAAAATCTCAAGAAAGCTGTCCCACGAAAACTCGCGGAGAATGAACTTGTTGTGCAGGAAAATCGCCGCTGCGAGGAACGTGAAGCCGATAAGCCTCAGCTGCGGAAAGCGGACGGTGTTGGTGAAGAAGACCTCGCGAACAGTGCTTTCTCCCTGGCCGCGGGAGAAAAGCTCGCTGCGCATCTGACGGACGCGTTCCGATTCCGGCGTTGGCGAGCTGCCCTTCATTCGTTATGTACTCTTGATGGTATGGGACAGCTCCGTCATGCTTGCGATGTGATGGTCGTCGTGTTCTGCCACAAACAACGCCATGTCCGCAACGCGCATCTGTTTCTTCAACCGGGGATGCACTGCCGAACGGGAGAGTTTCGCCTCATCCATGGCTTCGAGCCGTTTGACAAACTTGGCCCGTCCGGCACGAAACATCGACAACAGTTTTTTCATGGGTTTGGCATTATGGAGCGCATTCTCGGTCTTTTGATTCCTCAAATCTGCTGCCCGCAACGTCTCGACATTTGCGTCGTAATCGTCAAGACGGCCGAGATGGAGCTCTTCTAGATCGTGCAAGTGGCCGACGTGTTCCTGGATTGACCATGCGCCGTTCCACCGAATCTTCAGGATGCGTTCCGGGAATGTCGGAATGAGTTCCTCCAAACGAGCGGGAGTTCCTCTCAAACGCTCGAGAATGGACGGAAAAACTCCCACCGGAAAGTCGAAGTTGAATGTTCGCTCAAACCACTTTGTTCGTCGAACCACGCCGGCCTCCTCTTGCAGCGCCTAATTGAAGCTGCTTAATCCATTTTTGAAAACAAAAAAGGCGCCACAGTGTCTACCATGACGCCTTCGCCTAACGACAATCATCCTTTACGCCTTTTTGAGATCTTCAGGGCGAATCGGCAGCCGTCTGATGCGCTTTCCGGTTGCGGCGAAGATGGCATTACACACCGCGGGAGCAAACGGCGGCAAGCCCGGTTCGCCGATTCCTCCAACGGCCTCGGTGCTGGGAATAATGTGCACTTCAACCTTCGGCATTTCACTCATCATTGGCATGGAGTAGTCGTGGAAATTGCTTTGCACGGTGCGCCCCTTGTCGATCGTTATTTCGTCCTTAAGTGCGGCGCTCATAGCGTACGCAACGGCGCTTTCGAGTTGAGCTCTGATCGTATTCGGGTTCACGACAGGGCCGCAATCTACAGCGGCGACAATGCGATGAATTTTCACCGTTCCATCGGTTTCGACCGAAACTTCGGCGACTTGAGCAATCGAGCTTCCAAATGCCTCGACCGCTGCGATTCCTCTGCCGATTCCTTTTGCCAGCGGTTTTCCCCCGCCCGACTGTGTCGTTCGGGCGGGCCATCCGGATTTTTCTGCTGCGACTTCAAGTGCCCGCTTCAACCTCGGAGATTTGGTCAGCAGCTGGCGTCGAAATTCAAACGGATCCTTTTTCGCTGCGAAAGCGAGCTCGTCGATAAAGCTTTCCACAACCCATCCGTTCTGTGATGGACCGACGGAACGCCACGCACCTATCGGGACGCCGGTTTCTTTAATGTGCGAATCGATCAGGAAATTCGGAATCTTGTATTGTGGCGTTGAACCTCCAACTACCAAACCGCGTGAGCTTGGTCCTGCCACGCGATGCAGCCACGCAACAGGCCAGCCATTTTTGTCCAGTCCTCCACGCATGACGTTGTACGTGGCTGGTCGATAGAAATCGTGCTGCATGTCGTCTTCACGCTTCCAAATGACCTGAACAGGCGCATTGACAGCCTTTGAGACTTTCACGGCGTCCTGCACGTAATCGGAATTCAGCCGCCGGCCAAACCCTCCGCCGAGAAGAGTCACGTGAACTGTAATCTTATCCAGTGGCAATCCGAGAATTCTTGCTGCCTCGTTCTGAGCTCCTTGAGGAGCCTGCGTTGGCGCCCAGATCTCGCACCGGTCGTTTTGGACATGCGCTGTGCAGTTCATCGGTTCCATTGTTGCGTGCGCTGCAAACGGGACTTCATAGACTGCTTCGACCTTCGTCGCTGCGGATGCAAATGCTTCTTCAGCATCTCCGTCGTAGTCTTCGACAGAGCCTTTTTGTTTCACCGCGTCCTCAAACATCTTTTTGATCGAGGCGCTATTCTGGTTTGCCCATTGACCTTCATCCCATGTGACCGAAAGCGCTTCGCGTCCCTTAAAAGCGGCGTACGTTGAATTCGCAACCACGGCCACTCCGTTTTCGATGCTGACGACGTCCTTCACGCCCGAAACGGCTTTTGCTTTTGTTGCGTCAAAACTCTTTACTTTGCCGCCGAACACGGGGCATTTTTCTATCGATGCAAACAGCATGCCTTTTACACGAACGTCTGTGCCAAAAATCGCAGAACCGTTCACTTTTTCCGGCGTGTCGAGTTTCGGCAATTCCTTGCCAAGGATTTTGAAATCTTTGTTGTCCTTGAGCTGAACTGAAGTGGGCACGGAAAGCTTTCCAGCTGCATCTGCGAGTTCACCGTACGAGAGTTTCCTGCCCGAGGAGTGAACCACGAAACCTTTGTCGGCACGACAGGATGACTTGTCGACGTTCCATGATAGCGCGGCGGCTGCGAGGAGCATTTCCCGAGCCGTAGCTCCCGCCTGACGAAGCATCTGCCAGGATCCTCGGACGCTGAAACTGCCTCCCGTGCTCTGGCTGCCGTATTTTGTCGGGTGAGCGTCGGCCTGTTCGATTCTTACCTTCGACCAATCCGCGTCAAGCTCTTCTGCGACAATCATCGGAAGCGACGTACGAACACCCTGTCCCATTTCGGATTTTGCGACGGAGATCGTCACGGTACCTGAGGGATCGATTTTCACAAAAGCATTGGGGAAGAATTCCACCGCAGGTTCGGCACGAAAGGCTTCGTTTTCTTTTGTGGGGAGATGAAAACCAAGGATGAGCCCCGATCCCGCAACAGAAGAAACCTTGATAAAATCGCGTCTGTTGAGAATGGCGTTCATGGCTTATTTCCCTCCCTTCTGGCCGAGCTCTTTTTTCTTCGTTGCTCCTGAGGCGACGTGAACTGCTTCACGGATGCGGTTGTATGTTCCGCATCGGCAAATGAGGTTCATTGATGCCTCAATATCTTCGTCACTCGGGCTGGATTTTTCCGATAACAACGCCGCTGCAGCCATGATTTGTCCGGGCTGGCAATAACCGCATTGCGGGACGTCCACGGCAATCCATGCCTGTTGCACGGGGTGATTTGAATTGGGTGAAAGGCCTTCGATAGTTGTGACTTTCTTGCCGGCGAGCGATTCGATCGCCATGGTGCAGGACCGAAGAGCTTCACCGTCCACGTGAACTGTGCATGAGCCGCAGTATCCCTGACCGCATCCGTATTTTGTCCCGGTCAGGCCAATGGAGTCACGAAGGACCCACAACAATGGTGTTTCGGGGTCTACGTCAACAGTGTGTTTCTTTCCGTTGACAGTGAGAGAGAAGGAGGGCATAGGAGACTCCTTTCGAACGAGGTGAGCTTTGCGCGTTACAGTTTTTTTGGCGAATCTATCAAAACGAAAAGCGAAAAATCAGCCGGAGAGAATGTGAGAATGTAGGAAAAGGGAAGGAAAAAGGAAAGTGCATCTTCCCTTGGAACGACTTTACAAAACCCGCTTTCGAGGAACCAATCTGTAGAGGTACCCCGACTCCTGCTTGATGTCTATGTGGCTGGCGCTGAACTGAGTTTGATACTTCTCAAGCTTCTCGCGCAATGATTTTTCCAAATCGTCCGGCGCTAAGGGTTTACGCTCCAGGAGATGTTCCACCGACCATTCATAATAGTCGATGAAAAGAAAACCGTTCAACCCGGCGGTGATTGTATCACGACTCACCGGTACGGCGAACGACGTGTTTTGCCCCGTAAAATCGCCAATCTCCTTATACGGGATCGTTTTATCATGATTGAAGACAATATGAATATTCCGGTCTTTCCACTCTCCGACGAGTGTATGGTACCAAAGAAACATGGCGAAGTTATAGTCGGGGCAGACAATAAAAGCATCCCGGCCAACGTGTTGAAGGATATTCCGCGTGGTGAGATCCCCCTTGGTGTTCCTGCTTTGGTCCGAAGGGTCGAAATTCACAAGAAGAAAAACTAGTGGGAGGGCGGAGAGCAAGGCAGGCTTTCGACCAGGTTTG
>CAYNRS010000197.1:0-4703 GCA_964399565.1 uncultured Ignavibacteriaceae bacterium | reverse complement strand
GTACGCATTTCCGCTTATTTTGCCTTGGCCCGCTGCTATTAAAGCCAGAAACAACTCAAGCGTTATTGCACCAGTCAGGAGTCGATTCATGTTCATCCTTTCTTTTGAGATTCATGGAAAGTTGGCCTAACGTGAATTAAACGACCCCGGGAACCGGATTTGCCCGAAACGAGTCCATGGAATGACGAGAAAAACTGAACAAACTCTGGAAATATCACCGGATTACAAGGGATCGCGATACAAAGATAGAATCCGGCCTTTATGCGAGGGTTAATGCAATGTTAAGGAATTGTTAACAAAACCTGCTTCAGGAAATCGGTGCCAACTGGATCGTTCGATCCCTCTGTGTTTCAGGCCGAGTTCTTGTATGATGATACTAGAAGGGAAACGTGCGGAAGACGAGACTGAGAGCCACTAGCGCAGACGCGATCAGAGTCATGGAGAGGTAGAACTCAAGATTTCCGATTGGCTGAATTTCTTCCTCGGAGGTCTCGCTTGGCAGAAGGGGTTCCTTCACCAGCCAAAACATGAACATCCCTTTTGTCTATTAGCTTCTAACATTCCAGCTCTTTTTCGCAGCAAATATAGAAGCGGGATGTTAGTCCAGAATGACGAAATGGTAAAGGATGAATTAAGAGGCCCGCCTTTTTTGTTGAAATTTTGGTACGTTGGACAAGGTTTTCGTTTTTCGAGACGCATCATTGCACGAGTTATTAGTCATGCACGGCGGTCAAATAATTCATCAGGTTTAACGAGAAGCGTTCGAAAAGGCTCGGTTATCGCCGGCGGAAACGTCACCACTCAATTCAAAGGACAATCTGCATGAACCAAATCATATCAAAACGTTTTGAGAAGCCCGACGAGACTCTTTCATTCCCTAACTTCAACGCGCAGATTGTTGTCCTAGGCGAAACATTTGTGGCAAAAGTTGTCCAGCAACCCGGCTGGCGTTGGTCCAAAGACACAAAGCCCCGTGTCGGAACTCCGAGCTGCCAATTTCATCATCAGGGCATTCTGCTTTCCGGTCGCATGCGGCTCATGCTGGATAACGGTACCGAAAGCACCATCGGACCTGGTGATGTTTATGATATTCCACCGGGTCATGATTCTTGGGTTGAAGGTGAGGAGCCGGCGGTGGCGATTGAATTCCGGCATGGCGCAGCGTGGGCACGACCAACTATTTCTGGTGAACGCGTTCTGACGACACTCCTACTCACGGATATTGTCAATTCCACACCAATCGCTGCGCAATTAGGAGATGTCGCGTGGAAGAAACTGCTGGCACAGCATTTCGACCGCGTCCGACTAGAGTTAGACCGTTTTCGTGGACGCGAGATCACGACAACGGGCGATGGATTCCTGGTAATGTTTGACGGCACGGAGCGAGCGGTTGCGTGCGCCGCTTCCATTGGTCGAATGGCACAGAAAGACGGGATCCAAATCCGCGCTGGCGTCCATTCGGGAGAAGTTGAGCGCCACGTTGATGATGTTCGTGGAATCGCAGTCCACGTTGTGACACGGATTGCATCCCTAGCGGGTCCTGGGGAAGTACTGATTTCCGATTCGACGCTCGCGCTCCTTGAAGGTTCTAATCTCACATTTTCTGATGCTGGCAAACATCAACTGAAGGGACTCCAGGGAATGCGAACGCTCTACCGACTCCAGGAACAACATCACTGATGCCGCCGTGCACGAACGCATAACAGGCGTAACCACGACGCTCCCTTTTTGATAGATAGATTATTGTGGTTCGCTCAATGCAATCATTTCGTTTCACTTCATTCATTGCGCACTGCGTGGTTACGCCGACCGTTATGTGCCATGCGCTCGCCGTCGAAACGGACTCTAAATATGTTTCAGGTGAAGAATTCTTCGATCACTTGACGAGAGTAAGGTGCTAGGAATCGTGCTTTCTGAGCTTTGTTCGAAGTTGCGTAAAATTCGAACGACGGAGGTAAGCAACTATGCTAAGAAGTGCCGTGAGGACCAATGTGGTAATGATCTGTGGTTCGCCATGTATCAGGTGAGTGACAGACGCTCCGACCATAACTATTATCAATATGAGCGACCCAAAACCGGCGAGTTTCGGAATAAGCAGCAAAATAGCGCTTACTACCTCGATCACTCCAATCACAAGGTAGAAACTGTCCGGGTAGCCCCAACCTTTGAATCTCGAAACCCAGCTACTTGAACTAAGGAGCTTACTGATCCCTTGAATCACAAACATTGCGCTGAGCAGGACATGTAATGCCCATACCGCAATCGATTTTACGCGGTCCATGGCGCGACTCCCTGATGCATGATAAGAAAAATGAATTGTTCTCACTTAAACGTAACCACAGAGTATTAGTTGCATCGCAGGTAAGCTGACGTTGCATTCATCGCGCACTGCGTGGTTACGCCGGAACGTTGTGTGCAAGCAAAGTCTTATTTCTTAATGCGTTTTGCGGCACAATCGTTTTGTCGTTCACCAAAAAAAAATCAATCATGTGCGCCATTGAAACCAGGAAGGCTTTCTTCTCTGGGCTTGTTCTCATCGCCATCTTTGCGACATCGACCCACGCACAACCGCGTGCGCCGCGAAAAGACTCCACAGCCGTGATCATTCGCTACATCCCCAACCCGGTCAAACCCATCTATTCTGTGCAGGTGGGGGCATACCAATGGCGTTACCAAAGAGAAGTGAAAAACAACCTTGACGTTCCTCTGCAAATCACCAAATTCGGGACCGATGGGTCTTTAGATGGCACCAGCGCCGAGTTTTCCAAATTGTATGATGATGGAGATTCCACGGTTGATGGTTGGATACCCCCCGGAAAGGTGGCGGTTTTCGCGGAGCCACGGGTCAATTGGTCCTTCCCTGTGGCTCCAGTACTAACGTGGTCTTATGAGGCGCGAGATTTCAAAGGTAACGAGTATCAGGGTGACGCGGAGATCGGGTTCATTCCGGCGTACGCAAAGTTCCGTTCCGGCGACGACAGTTCATGGGCACAGAAAGAGTTCGATGATGGCGATTGGGAGCAATTAATCGATGTCACCTTCCCGTGGGATCGCTGGCAGGGCGTTGGATGGTTCCGGTATGTTCTGGAAATTGACTCCACATTCTGGAATGTCCCGCTGGCTTTGGTCGTGCCGCACGCTCAGGGAGCATATGAGTTTTATCTGGATGGTGAGCTGGTTTACCGAATCGGCAAGGTTGGCACGACTGAAAAGGAAGAAGAAGCTCATCATGGATACCATACGCCTCAAATTATTACTTTCCGCCCCAATTCAAACGCGGCTGCGGGTAAATCGCGTCACATTCTTGCTGAGAGGTATTCAAGTTTCTACCTTCCCTCACCTCTTTTCTCGCAGGGGAATTCCATGATATGGCGGATTCAAAGTTACGACGAAGCCATTCGGGGGAGCGCTGAAAGGGTCGATTTTAGAAGAAAAGTAACCATACATCAAATGCTTCTCACAGGTTTGTTCCTGGCGTTTTCTCTTATGCATCTTCTGCTGTTCTTATTCTATCCAAAGTTCCGCGCTAACCTTTATTTTGGGGCTTTGAGTGCAAGCTTCGCGTTTACTGTTTGGAATTTTTTCCCTGCTTTCGAGCATATTTCCATATCGGATCCGGCAGATCTCGTTTGGGCTGGTCGCCTGCAAACCATTGCTCTGGTTCCTACGATCTTATTAGCAATTCGACTAACTTATTTGCTTATCTATCCCAGGCTGCCTAAGATCTTCTTTCTGTTTTGCCTTCTTGGTCTAGGCGTGGCCCTCGTGTATTGGTTTAGGCCCTTCATAGGCCCGTTGTATATGGTCCCGTTTCTTATAGTCGCCTCTGCGGAATTTCTGCGGGTGCTTTTTGTAGTTCGCATCAGAAAACACGAGAGCCGGCTTGAAGGTGGCTGGATCATCCTACTTGGACTGATACCGTTGTCGCTTACGACAATCTATTACCTTCTAGCAGAATCTTGGCGGGAAATGCCTTGGTTGAAAATCCTGCCACTGCTGTGGGAGTTTTCCGACTTTCCAGCCCCCTTCTACGCTATGGCGCTGCTGATGATTTCCGTGTCCGTATTTCTTTCGCGTAACTTCGCCCGGACAACTGCCCAGCGCGCAGAAATGAGTCGTGAGCTGGCGATTGCGCGCGAAGTTCAGGAGCGACTCTTCCCCCAAAACCTCCCGCCGGTTTCCGGTTTAGATTACTGCGGTTCATGCAGACCAGCGCAGAGTGTCGGCGGCGATTATTACGACTTTCTCATTCTCCCGAATGGGATGTTCGGCCTGGCGATCGGGGACGTTTCTGGAAAGGGCATCGCTGCAGCTTTGTTGATGGCGAGCCTACAGGCTTCGCTGCGCGGCAAAGCACTACAGGGCGGCACTAACCTCGCCGATCTCATGGGCCACGTCAATCGGATGGTCCACGAGGCGTCCAGCGAAGACCGGTTTGCCACCTTCTTCTATGCTCAGTACGACCCAAAGACTCGCGGCCTGACTTATGTCAACGGAGGCCACAATCCCCCGTTTGTACTCCGCCAGCGCAGCCAGGGCTCCAGCGACGGATTGCAGGTTGTGCGGCTCGAAGTCCGCGGGATAGCAGTGGGAATAGTACCACAGTTCCAATACGAGCAAGCCAGCATCTCGCTTCAACGCGGCGCGCTTTCTGGCGGCTTCCCGCCTAGACTCACTAAAGCGATGAACCCAGCTAGAGAAGA
>CAYNRS010000196.1:702-4712 GCA_964399565.1 uncultured Ignavibacteriaceae bacterium | reverse complement strand
CCCGACATTCCTCCGCCACCACTCCAGCTGCTACTCGACGAACTTCCCCCCCAATCTCCCGACCTGTATCCCCAGCCCGGATTGTACACCCAACCTTGCCTGCCAATGACATACTTGCGCCTCGAAACGGCAATCGGAAGAAGAACGAAAAAGAAGAGAATCGCGAAAACAAAAACCAGGGCTATTGCAATGAAAGGAGCTTCACGCCCTGCATCGACCTTGTATTCCCCGGAAGTCGCTGCCACCATAGCAGTCACACCCGCCAACAAACCGCCGTAAAAATTTCCCTCTTGAAAACGAGGCGTCACATCGCGCTCTATGATTTGTGAACACGCAGCGTCGGTCAGAGATCCTTCAAGTCCATATCCTACCTCTATTCTCACCAAACGGTCATCCTTTGCAACAACAAAAAGGGCGCCATTGTCCTTCCCCTTCCGGCCGATTCCGTTCTCTTCGAAGACCTTGACTGCGAAATCCTCGACTGAACTACCGGTGACAGAATTCACCATTAAAACGGCGATTTGCGTAGAAGTCGTATCTTCAAACGCCTTCAGCATTTGTTCCAGCGAATTCCACTCTACATAACTAAGGGTGTTCGTGAGGTCGGTAACCCGTTGTTCAAGCCTCGGAACGTTCGTCTGGGCAGGGGCAGCAGAAACAAACAGCATGAAAGAAAGAACGTATCGCGGGAGCATCAGAATTTGACCTCCGGAGGCTTCCCGGCCTCAGAGGCCGATTTGAAATATTGAGCCTCAGTGAATCCGCCGAACCCGGCAACTATTGACCCGGGAAATCGGCGAATCCTCACGTTGTAGTCTTGGACCGTTTCATTGAACCTCCGCCTTTCAACGGCGATACGGTTTTCTGTACCCTCGAGCTGGGACTGAAGAGTCAGGAAATTCTCGTTTGACTTGAGATTAGGATAGTTCTCGGCAACGACGAGCAGACGCGAGAGGGCAGAGCTCAGTCCGTCCTGGGCCTGCTGAAACCGTGCAAATGCTTCGGGGTTGCGCAGAACTTCTGGAGTGACTTTCAGCTGGCCTACGCTCGCGCGTGCCGCCGTGACATTCTCGAGAACCTGACGCTCTTGTTTTGCAAATCCCTTCACCGTTTCCACGAGGGTTGGAATCAGGTCGAACCTCCGCTGATATTGATTCTCCACCTGACTCCAGGCGGATTTTACCGCTTCGTCCGCGCTGACAAGGCCGTTATAGGCAGAAACTCCCCACAACACAGCAACTAAGATCACCAGCCCGATACCACCAAGGACTAAAACAGTTTTACTCATTTCATGTATCTCCTTTGCGTAGTCAATCTTGAAAGACGAGAATCGTTCCTGAGTAACAGGACACCCAGACTTGTTTGGAATGCCCGTCGTAAGCGATGCCAATGGGGTGGTGATCAGTTTTTACGGTCTCCAGAACCTGCATGGTATTGCAGTCAAGCTTGCTGAGTGTGTTTGACTCATAGTTCACGGTATACAGAAACTTGCCGTCATCGGAGAGCACGATGCTTCGCGGCGTATCGCCCGAGTGCACTTTTTTCACAATGCGACGCTGCTGCACATCCACTTTGACTATTTTGTTTTCGGCGTTCAACGAGGCGTACAAGTAGCGCCCGGAGGGGTCAAGCGCAAGATGCCGCGGTGAGCGGCCGATACCGTTCATCCATGAAACGGAAAAAGAACTGAGGTCGATCTGAGCGATATCATACGAGCCCATCACCGCTACGTAAGCCACCGACGAGATAGAATCCACAACGATGCCGCGCGGAAATCTTCCAATGCGTATTCTTTTCATTTGTTGGCCGCGTTCTGTGTCGATGATGCTGACATCGCCGCTGCACCAGTTGCTGACAAAAATCCACCTGCTGTCGGGCGAAGCAGCGATATATTTCGGGACTGAACCCACAGCGATAGCCTGATCAACGATCATCGTTTCAGTGTCAATGCGATACACATAGCTGAGGTCAAATTTCGAACCAAAACATGAGTCGTTGCCGGGATTTTCGAACCCGGGGCCTGAAATGAGATAATTCGTCACCCATGCATATTTGCCGCCGTGCGAAAACGTGGCTTCCACCGGCGCTCCGCGATACTCCAATTTCTGTTCGGCGCGCCCAATCAAGTTTCCTTCGATCTTGTCAGAAATCGTTGCGACAAGGTCAAAATCACGGTTGTACACAGTGATGGTGTGGCGATACATCATGTTTTGTGCAAAAAACAGTCCGTTACCAGAGTGAACGATAGACTTTGGGGCGATGTTTCCCCTAATTCTCTTCTTGAGCTCCAACCCGATTGAGTTCTGCGTCAGGAAAACAACGAGAATAGAAATGCAAATTTTCTTCATCATTCGGTGTCATTGTAGCAAAAGTTCAGCCGAAAAACAACCAACGATGCTCTTAAACCCGACCTTCGTTTTGGAAACAAAAAAAGGCGATCTGAGGTCGCCTTTCGTTTTGAAATGAAGAGGCCGCTTACTGGAGAAGATGACGTGCTATGACAATATGTTGGATCTCCGACGTTCCTTCGTAAATCTCCGTAATCTTTGCGTCGCGCAGAAAGCGCTCTACCTTGTACTCGCGGACGTAACCGTATCCCCCATGTATTTGAATTGCTTCAAGTGCGGATTGAACTGCAATCCTTGACGCAAAAAGTTTCGCCATCGCAGAAATGTGTCCGAATTTTTCTCCTCTGTCTTTGAGTTCAGCAGCCTGCAACGTAAGCAACCTCGCCGCTTCAATGTTCGTCGCCATATCGGCGAGCTTGAACTGAATTGCCTGAAAATCCGCGATTGTGTGATCAAATGCCTTTCTTTCCTTGCTGAACTTGATCGAGGCCTCCAACGAACCCTGCGCAATTCCGAGCGCTTGCGCGGCGATGCCGATACGCCCGCCATCAAGAGTCGAAAGTGCGAACTTCATGCCGAAGCCCTCCTCACCCATTCGATTGGCCGCTGGAATTCGGCAATCCTGAAAGGCCAGCGAAACAGTATCCGAGCTCCTGATCCCAAGCTTCTGTTCTTTTTTCGCAACGAAGAACCCTGGATACGATTTCTCCACAATGAATGTGCTTACTCCTTTGGCACCTTTTGAACGGTCCGTTGATGCCATAACAAGAACAACGTCGGCATTTGATCCATTCGTGATGAAGTTTTTCGTGCCGTTCAGGATGTAATAATCGCCGTCGCGTCGCGCGACCGTCCGCTGATTTGTTGCATCGCTTCCCGCCTCCGGCTCCGAAAGTGCAAAGGCGCCGAGTTTTCTCCCGCTTGCGAGATCCGGTAAGTACCTTTGCTTCTGGTCTTCCGACCCGTATTTTTCTATTCCCCAGCACACGAGAGAGTTGTTGACCGACATGATCACGCCGGCTGAGGCGTCCACTTTGGAAATTTCCTCTTCTGCAAGAACGTAGCTTATCGTGTCAAGGCCAGCACCTCCCCATTCTTCGGAAACCATCATGCCCATCAATCCCAGTTCGCCCATTTTCTTTACTGCCTCATGGGGAAATTCCTCTTTTTCGTCCCTTTCTGATGCTGTTGGCGCGAGCTCCTCCTCGGCGAATTTCCGCGCCATCTCCTTGATCATAAGTTGTGTTTCGCTGAACGTGAAGTTCACTTTCCTCAACTAGAGAGTATTCATTTTGAAGGATAATCGTAAAAACCCTTGCCGGTCTTTCTCCCCAGATTTCCCGACGCAACCATTTTCTTCAGCAAAGGGCAAGGCCGATATTTCGTGTCTCCCAGTCCCTCATGGAGGACATTCATAATCGAGAGGCATACATCGAGGCCTATGAAATCGGCCAGCTGCAACGGCCCCATCGGATGATTCATTCCGAGCTTCATCACGGTATCGATTGCCTCGGGAGCCGCAACACCCTCCATGACGCAATACATTGCTTCGTTGAGCATCGGGAGGAGCACTCTGTTGGAAACAAACCCCGGATAATCATTCACCTCGACGGGCACTTTCTCGATGCGCTTGTCCAGGATCGTAGCACGGGCTCGGTTTCC
>CAYNRS010000196.1:0-692 GCA_964399565.1 uncultured Ignavibacteriaceae bacterium | reverse complement strand
AACTTTGACGGCTGCATATGTTTCAGTGGAGGTTGCGAAGCCACGAATAACCTCGACAAGCTTCATCATGGGTACCGGATTCATAAAATGCATTCCTATGACATTCTGTGGCTTCTTCGTAATTGCGCCGATACCCGTGATTGAGATTGACGAAGTATTCGATGCAAGGATGACATTTGGCTTTGTCACGCGGTCTAATGTCCTGAAGATGTCTTTCTTGATGACCTCGTCCTCTGTGGCTGCTTCAATAACAAAATCTGACGACTGAGCGGCGTTTTCAAGATTCGTGCTGGACTTGATTCTCCCAAGTGTTTCCTGTCTCTGCTGCTCCGACAAGGTTCCTTTTTTGACCTGACGATCCAAATTCGAACTAATAGTCCTCACGCCACGGTCGACAAACTCTGGTTTGACGTCATTCAACACAACGTTGAATCCGTATTGTGCAAAGACATGCGCGATGCCGTTTCCCATTGTGCCGGCTCCGATCACTGCAATGTTTTTGATTTCTTGTGTCATGATTTTCTTTCAATTTGCTTACATCATTTCGACGATCATGCCGGCCGCCTCCCCACCGCCGATACAAATGGCCGCCATGCCTCTTTTCTTGCTTCGTTGCTTCAGCGCGTGCAAGAGTGTGACGAGAATCCGGCCACCACTCGCCCCGATGGGATGTCCAAGAGCGACGGCTCCGC
>CAYNRS010000195.1:0-4726 GCA_964399565.1 uncultured Ignavibacteriaceae bacterium | reverse complement strand
TACAAACAAAGTGGCTGGAAAGGCAAAAGCGTGACGAACGTGCGCCCATGCTCTCCTCGTCTCCACGAATCCTTAAAACCAACCTTGGCCGGGCGCTGTCTATTCCATCGCCATCTGGTTAATCGCATCCCACCAGATCTTTGTCACCGGCATGACGGAAAGACGGCTGATCCTCACGAGTAAAAAGTCTTTGAACAACTTTTCTGCTTTGATTTCTGCCAGCGTTACGGGACGCGGGAGCTTCACTTTCGGTTTAATGTCAATGACTGTCAACGATTTGTCCTTCGGGTCCGGATACGGCTCGCTCACGATTTCCGCAAGGGCAACAACAGCTTTTTCACCGCCCGTATGATAAACAAACGTCAGGTCCCCTTTCTTCATCAAACCGATGTTGCGGAGCGCCACAGGGTTCATCACGCCATTCCACATGGTTTTCTTTTCCTTGACAAGGTCGTCGTATGAGTATGTCGACGGCTCAGTCTTCAACAGCCAGTAGTTGGGCATTGGTTTTCTCCGTTGCGGGTTCATAAATGTCCACGAGCTTCACGCTGAACAACCCCCGCAGTGCGTTGCACAACAGAATCTCGTCTGCGGTGTGGAGATCATCTTCTGTGATAATCTTCTCTTTAAGGTTCATTCCCTTTCGCCGGAACAAGCTCGTTCGATAAATTCCTGGCAGAACGCCGCATTCGAGCGGTGGAGTAAAATACTCCTCGTGCTTTCGAATAACGACGTTCGACCTTGCCCCTTCCGTTACCTGTTCGTTTTCGTTAAGAAAGATGAAATCGAACAAACCGCGGCTGACAGCATCGCGGGTGGCGTCATCATAAGGCTTTCTGTGTGTTGTCTTATGAAAAAGAAATCGGTCGGCAGAATGCGTGCGTTGTTCGGAAATTGCTGCAAATTGAGGCCCCGTCAATGGCGAAAGCGGAGAAGAATGTACCACGACATCTCCATTCCTTCCGAGAGTAAGTTTGATTCGCTGGACAGGCGAACCAGCAGACTTGCGAAGCTTTCTTTCGCATGTCCTCAGAGCCTCATGAATCTTCGAACTACAATACCTGAAATCAAAATATCGTGCTGATTCCCTCAACCGTCTCAAATGCAATCTTAACAGCGGCCACCTTTTTTGGGGGTCCCACCTCACAGTTTCAAAAAGGAGGAAATCTTCTGATGCTTCGGTCAAGAACTTTGCTTTCAAAAGGCATTCACGGTACTCGTCTTCGGGAACCGAATCATGCACAAAGCCGCTCCCTACGCCCATTTCTCCGGTTTTTGACTCGCCGTGGAGCACGAGCGTCCGAATGGCAACATTGAAAATCGCCTTCCTTTTCGGAGCGAAAAAACCTATTGCCCCGGTATAGACGCCCCTTGTGCCTCGTTCCAATTCCTGGATAATCTGCATCGTTCGGATCTTTGGCGCCCCCGTCACCGAGCCGCTTGGAAATAAAGCGCTCACGACATCCAGCACATTCCACTCCTTCCGAAGTTTTGCCTGGATGGTGGATGTTGCCTGAAACACCGTATCATACTTCTCAACATCAAATAAACTCGACACTTTCACGGTCCCTGTTTTTGCGATCTTGCCGACATCGTTTCGCAGGAGATCAACGATCATTAGATTCTCGGCTCGGTTTTTCTCCGACTTCTTCAACGATTCGACCAGCCGGGCATCCTCCTCGTTAGTTCTTCCCCGCTTTATCGTCCCCTTCATCGGACGAAGTGAGATGGAATTCCGATCGATCCGAAAAAACAATTCGGGCGAGAATGAAAGAATGCTCCACTCTCCAAGTCTTAGGAACGCACCATACGGCACATGTTGAGAATTTCTCAGGTTGCAGTAGATATCGGCCGGATTCCCGGAATAGCTGAGTTTGATCTTGAAAGTGAAGTTCACCTGATAGGTGTCGCCATCCCTGATGTACGTTTTGATTCTTTCTATCACACGTACATATTCACTCTTCTCAAGAGCAGGATGAACGGTGAGAATCCGGCCAGTCTGAAGTGAAGGGCTTGATCCCAGAAAATCTCTGGAGCTCTTGCCTATGAATTTATTGGAGCGATGATCAAAAATAATCGGGTCGTCATACACTCCGAACCACAGATACGGGGCCTCTGTCTTGATTTCGCGTGCCAAGGATTCCTCAAAGACCTTCCCTGTTTCATAGGAAATAAACCCGGCAACGTAGTAACCTTCACCACAAGCTTTGTTGAGGCGTTGTAACGAAGGCAGTACCTCGTCAAGCGAGTTTGTACGAATGACTTCAACTGGATTGAGGAAAAGGTAGCTCTGCTGATTCTCCGAATCCGGCTTCGTGTTTTCAAGGAAGACACAATTCGGACTGGAAGCTGCCGCGCGGATCATGTCGGTAGAGAGTAAAGAATTCTTGGTGCGGTTCATCGTGTCATCCAAAGACTTTCTCAAAACTCCCATTCCAAACTGCCTGATTCTTCCTCCCCTTGATAAGGGAGGTGTCCATGATGGCGCCGACCCGGAGGTACGCCTCGACCTCCCGATTACGGTCAAAACAGAGGCCCCTACTCCACGAGGAGGGGAAAACCCGAGGCCAGGTTTTCTCGTTTCACATTCGATTCTTACTCAACGAAAATTCGATTTGTAGTTATCACACCGCATCCATTTTCTCTGGAATGATGAACCAGCCGATGATGTAGCCGATAAGCATTGGAATGATTCCCGTTGCCAATCCGAAGACGATGACGACAAGTCTCACAATGGTCGGGTCTACATCGAGATATTCCCCAAGGCCTCCACAGATGCCGGCGATTTTACTGTCTGTTTGAGAGCGATAGAGTTTTTTCATTTCTTGACCTCGAATGTTATCGATGCCCACCAGCTTTCCCAGTCCGCGTCTTTGTCTTTTTCTATAGGGAGCATGTGGACAGTTCTGATAAGCCATGGACCTCCCAGGGTAAGTTTTACGCTGACGATTCCCTCCTCGTTCGTGCGAGCTGATTGCATATAGGTGTCGGGCTTGTCCGTTGCTCCGACATACGTCGAAGAAACAAGCGCGTTTTGTAATGGTATACCGCGGAATAAAAGCTGCACTCTGATGGAACCACCGGGTTTACTCGCGTACGGATTATCGAGCGGCACCAGTTCGATCGTTTGACCGACAACGCCTCTCAGCGCCGAATTGTTCCCTTCGCCAGCGTCAATAAGTGTCTTGACGAACCGAGAATACCGCTCTTTTCCGTTCTTCTTCTCCTCACCGCGTTCTTTTCGCATTCGCAGAACATGATCAAGGCCCTCTGAGGCAAGATAGTGACTGAACTGCTCTGGTTTAAGGTCAATGAGCCTTGCATCCCAATCTAGAGCAAACAAGTGAATCCCGGTACCCGTGATGGGAACGAGCACACCTGACGAATCCGCTTCAGCCAGTTTCTTGCTTAAGTCCATCAAACCCGAGCCGAACCTGTGCTCAAAACGAAGGACACGTGATGAGCTCCATTTCACAGCCTTGCCGGGAAAGACATCATCGACATGAATTGAAATCTTGATTCTCTCATTAGGCGTGGCTGAAAATTTCGAAGGGTACAAGAAAAAGTCATGGCTGTACGAAAACGAGGACGTGAGCATCGTTAGCATCCAGATGTGGTATTGTTTCATGTCATCCCCTTTCCTATTTCGAACTGAGGTTAGGGCCTTCGATTGACCTATGGGGCTTAATTTCCTGCCCATCGTTGAATCGCACTTCGCCAAGGACAGCGATATTTGGAAGGGTGGTCTGAACCACGGCGAGCTTCCAAAGGTTTTGTGCGTTTACATTCATACTAAAGACAGCGAAAGGAACGTCCATTCCCCGTTCATTCTCGCGGAGCGAGTAAATTTCGAGAACCATTGCTGCAAAAAACTTCTTCAAGTTTGCGAGATATGAATCATTAGAAAGGACCGAGAGAAACTCCCTGACATTTGTCAGGAACGGATTGTTCGCCGAATCTTTGGAACTCCTGGTTTCTGGGACGTTTTCAACCTGAACGCGAATGTGAAGTTCTCGACTTGCCGGATCGATGGAGACAACCTCTATGCAACTGAAAAAGGGATGCCGCTTCTGAAGTTCCGGGTCAAGCCTCCAGATGTCAAGAACTGGTGTCTTTTCCCCTTTCTCCAGGATTTCAATCTCATTTTTCAGGAATTCGGCTTTACGGGCTGAACGATGTGCCAGGAGATCGCGTTTCGTTCTCTGGACAACCGACTCATCCGTATAGTATTGGTCAGACTGTGTTCGCTTGTACAGAAGGATGATTACGGGAAGCATAAAAACCCAGAAGATTCCCAGGATTTGGCCGGCGATGGGAAATCGTACTGAAATCAAGAGGATCCCGACAATGCCGCTTCCCGTATAGAGTACTCCGACGATCCAGAAAAAACCAGGTTCTGTCCACCATAACCTGCGTTTCTTTATCGGGCTCGATTTCCAATCGCTCAACCGCACAGTATTTTCCCTAGAGATTATAGAACTTCAAGTCAACGCCCTTCCGCAACTTCGTAATGTAGATAATCTGCCCTACATGACCCGAAAAATGCTCCACGACATGGAGGATCGCTTCGAGGCATGTCACATCGTATTTCTGTATGCGCCGCATTTCCATCAGCCTTGATGTGTCGAGGTCTTGAAGCGTTTTGTCAGCCTCCGTCAGAATGTTCTCCAGGTTTTGCAGGAGTTCCGGCTTCGAGAGCTTCCGCCGTTCATCGAACTCTTTTTGC
>CAYNRS010000194.1:0-4734 GCA_964399565.1 uncultured Ignavibacteriaceae bacterium | reverse complement strand
ATGGTTCCGGCATTGTACACATGGCGCCTGCGTACGGGGAGGACGACTACCAGCAGGCTCTGAAACACAAACTTCCCACGATCCATCCAGTGAACAAGTCGGGGGAGTTTGGCGATGAGGTAACAGAGTTTGCGGGAAAGTTCGTGAAAGAAGCCGACGCTGAAATTATCGCTAACCTGAAGAGCCGACACCTTCTGTTCAAAAAGGAAACGTACCTTCACAGCTACCCTCATTGCTGGCGCTGTGAATCGCCGCTCCTGTATTACGCACGCGACTCATGGTACATCCGTACGACTGCATATGCGCAACGCATGAGGGATGTCAACAAGACCATCAACTGGGTTCCTGAGGAGGTTGGCTCCGGTCGTTTTGGCAATTGGCTCGAGGAGAACAAGGATTGGGCAATTTCGCGTGACCGTTTCTGGGGAACTCCGCTTCCCGTATGGATTTGCGACAAATGCGGTAATCAGAAATGTGTTGGAAGTGTCGAGGAGCTCAAACGCGGAAAGAATGTTCCCGAGCCTCTGGACCTTCACAAACCGTTCGTCGACGAAATAACGTTCGTGTGCGAAAAATGCCGGGGAACAATGCAGAGGACGCCAGAGCTCATTGATGTCTGGTTTGACTCCGGCTCGATGCCGTTTGCCCAGTGGCATTTTCCGTTTGAGAACAAGGATGTTTTTGAAAAAGCCTATCCCGCCGACTACATCTCGGAAGGTATCGACCAGACGCGTGGATGGTTCTACACTCTCCACAGTATTGGAACTTTCTTGTTCGACAAGCCCGCATACAAGAATTGCCTGGTCAACGAGCTGATCCTGGACAAACAGGGTCAGAAAATGTCGAAATCGAAGAAAAACACCGTCGATCCTTTCGAACTCTTAAGGAAATATGGGGCTGATGCTACCCGTTGGTATCTCGTTTCGAACAGTCCTGTCTGGAGGCCGACGCTGTTTGATGAAAGCGGCGTGGGAGAGGTGCAGCGGAAGTTTTTCAGCACGTTGGTGAATACGTATTCGTTCTTCGTGCTTTATGCCAATGTCGACGGGTTCACTGGAACGGAGCCTCAGGTCCCGGCTGCCGAGCGTCCGGAAATCGACCGGTGGATCCTTTCAGAGTTGAATTCTTTACTCAAAAACTACGATCAGTGGATGGATGCGTACGACGTCACTCGGGCAGCGAGAGCGGTGGGCGATTTCACTATTGACCAGCTCTCCAACTGGTATGTTCGGAGAAACCGTCGGAGGTTCTGGAAGAGTGAAAAGGGCAGAGACAAAACCTCGGCATACCAGACTCTTTATGAATGCTTGTTAAGCGTGTGCAAGCTCATGGCGCCGTTTGCACCTTTCCTGGCGGATGAGCTCTACCAGAACCTTACCAAAGGAAAGGATGATTCTGTCCATTTGAGTTCGATTCCGGGTCCAGATGAATCAATGATCGACGGTTCTCTTCAGGGAAAAATGGATCGTGCAATTCGTATTGTCAGCCTGGTGAGAGCTATGCGTATGAAATCGAATCTCAAAGTCCGTCAACCGTTGAAGAATATCCTTCTTCCGGTTGCCTCTGAAGAAGAGAAGGCCGAAATCCAGCAAATGCAGGAGGTCATCCTTGAAGAGATCAATGTCAAGCACATAGAATATGTTACTGAGGATGCTGGTGTGTTCAAGAAGAAAGCAAAGCCGAATTTCAAGACACTCGGTCCAAAATTCGGCAAGGGGGTGCAACAAATAGCCGCCCGAATTCGTGAACTTTCGTCTCAGGAGATAACCGAGCTTCACCACAAAGGAACACTTGCACTTTCAGTAAATGGTAGCGATTTTACAGTGTCGGCCGACGATGTGGAGATTGTCCACGAGGAAATGAAGGGGTTGCTTGTGGAGAGCGACGGCAGCATTACGGTTGCTCTGGATACGCAGCTCACGGACGAACTGGTTGATGAAGGCCTGGCGAGGGAGTTTGTGAATCGCGTGCAGAATCTTCGGAAAGATTCCGGTTTTGAAGTGACGGATCGCATAAAGATCTATTACAAATCGACAGAGCGTCTCGCCAAGGCGTTGTCCCGTTTGACCCCGTATATTCAGCAGGAAACTCTGGCGACGGAGATTCGTAATGTTTCAAAGGGGGGAAACGGCGAAGTTTCGTTTATTACAGAAGATATCAATGGAGAGAAGGCGGAAATAGGTGTGGAGAAGCTTTAGAGATAACCAAAGGGGAAATTCTCATGCCAGCGACAAAAAAGAAAATCGTGACAAAGAAGAAAATAGTTCGTGCAACGAAAGCGCCAAAAGTGAAACAGGCAAACGTGAAAGCGAAGACGCTGCCCTCGAAAGCGCCCATCCAACGCAAGAAGGGATACACGAAGGCCGAACTGGATTACTTCAAGGGCATCATCCTGGAAAAGCGCAAGGAGATCCTTGAAGAGTTGGAATCTCTTAAATCCAGTATGATGGATGTAACGACTGGAGAGTATGTGACGGAAAACTCAACGTACTCGCTTCATATGGAACAGGGGACGGATGCCATGGAACGGGAGAAGACATTTCTCTTTGCATCAAGGGAAGGAAAGTTCCTGAATTACCTTGACGATGCACTCAAGAGAATCGAAAAAGGCGACTACGGTTATTGTCAGGATTGCGGCAAACTGATAGAAAAGGAGCGTCTGGAGGCTGTTCCTCACGCTCAGCTTTGTGTCCAATGTAAATTGAAACGAGGAAAGTAACCAGCCAGGAATTATCGACAGATGCGCGTCCTTTACCTCACAGGTATCATTGTTATCGCAGACCAGATAACGAAACTTCTGGTAAAAGGGTTTACGATTCCGTTCCTCAGTTTCTATCATCCGGGGATGCAGCTTGGTCAAAGCATCCCAATCCTTGGAGACCTTCTTCGACTGACGTTTATCGAAAACCCCGGAATGGCTTTTGGCATTGATATCGGTGGTCGGCTTTTTCTCACAATTTTTTCCCTCATTGCAAGCGCCGGCATCCTCATTTACTTGTACCGGATTCGAATGGAGACGTTTGCTGTGCGCGTCCCACTGGCGATGATCCTCGGCGGAGCAATTGGCAACCTCATTGACAGGATTTTCTACGGCGTTATTTTTGGAGAGGGAGCCTTGTTCTACGGGAAGGTTGTGGATTTTGTCGATGTCGACTTCTTTAACATTGATTTCCTCGGTTTCCATATCTCCCGTTGGCCAGTGTTTAATATTGCCGATGCTTCAGTATCAATGGGGGTGCTCGTCCTGCTTGTTTTTCATCGCAAATTCACGAGCGTTGAAGAGCCCCAGGTGTCGCTGGCCTCACCCAAACAGGTCTCCACAGACGGCATGAAAAACGGGGCGTCTGAGCCCCTGAGCAACAGCACCTCATCCACACTTTCCTAGAATGTCCACGCGGGCTGAATCCGGAACGCCCGATACTGGCCCATCAACCGACAGAGACACGCTTCGGATCGTCGTTTCACCTAAACAAGCGAAAGAACGACTGGACGTCTACCTGACCCACCAGGTGGAGAACACAACGAGGAACAAAGTCCAGCGAGCTATTGAAGCCGGACTGGTTCTTGTCAATCAGAAGCGCGTCAAATCAAGCCATCAGGTCTCGCCGCACGAAGTTATCGATATTACGTTCGAGCGCCCGAGGCACACCAAGGCAGAGCCGGAAAACATTCCGCTTGAGATTCTGCATGAAGACGATCAACTCCTGATTGTGAACAAGCCGGCAGGTATGGTGACACATCCAGCGTATGGAAACTACACCGGAACCCTGGTCAATGCCTTATTGTACCACTGCAACAAGCTTTCTTCGGTCAATGCGGGATTGCGTCCCGGCATTGTTCACCGGCTTGACAAGGATACCAGCGGCCTCATGGTCGTGGCAAAGACAGACGTTGCTCATCAACAATTAGCGAAACAGTTTTCACGCAGGGCAATTGAGCGGGATTATGTTGCGATTGTGTGGGGTAAGTTGAAAAAGCCTCATGGAACGATCGAAGCGAGTCTTGGTCGAAGCAAAAGAGACCGAAAGAAAGTCGCTGTGATTCCAAATGGAAAGCACGCGGTGACGGAATATGCAGTCCTCGAACAATTTGATTTCCTTTCGCTCGTGCAATTGAAGCTGAGAACGGGCCGCACTCATCAGATCCGCGTGCACCTTGCTCATGTTGGGCATCCAGTTTTTGGGGACCCGACGTACGGCGGACGCAATGATCAGTGGGGAGGTTTGCAGAGGAAGAAATCGCAGCATGCGGTAAACCTGCTCGCTCTCATCTCGCGGCAGGCACTGCACGCGAAAACCATCGGTTTTGTCCATCCCGCAACCAAGGAGTTTATGAAGTTCGATTCGGAATTACCGCAGGATATGAAGAAAGTTTTGGAAAAGTTGAGACCATAAAAAAAGGTGCGGCGCCTACATCATGCGCCGCACCGACCAGCCGCAGGATTAGTCTCTGCCCCTCTTTCGTTCTTCACGTTGCGGCTGATTTCCTCGATTTCCTTCCCGGCTCGGCGTTGCACGGTTGGCCGGTGATTGTCGTTCCATCCGGGGAGATGGGAGCTGTTGCCTCTGGTATTGTGGGGTCCCCTCGCGCCGAATTTCTCTTTGGTCACGTTGCTGTTTTGACCGCTTCTCGGCTTCCGGAACGCGGGCGTCCTGTCGATTCTCAATTTCAGTTTGCGGCCGACGTTCACGCGGTTGAGTTCCTTCAACAGATTTTCCCGGTTCCTTCGGTCGG
>CAYNRS010000193.1:0-4766 GCA_964399565.1 uncultured Ignavibacteriaceae bacterium | reverse complement strand
CCATTTACTTTAGCCGAACAACTTTCCAAACTCGAAGAAGTTCAATACGCCGAACCATGGTTTATTTATCGTGTTTCGGAAGACACATTTATTCCCAACGATCCTTTGTACAATAGCCAATGGGCTCTTCAAAAAATTAACGCTGAGGCAGCCTGGAACTATTCGCAGGGTGATTCATCGATTGTTATTGGAATCGTCGATACAGGTGTTCAGTGGGATCATCCCGATCTTGCAGCCAACATTTGGATAAACCCTGGCGAAATCCCGGGAAATAGCATCGACGACGACGGGAACGGATTTGTCGACGATGTTCGCGGATGGGATTTCGTTGGCTCTGACTATGCAAATTGGCTTGAGGACAACAATCCCTCTCCCATGGCTATTGGTTGGCACGGGACGCACGTTGCAGGAATTGCTTCAGCTGTGACACACAACGCAACCGGCGTGGCATCGATCGGGTTTCGCTGCAAAATCCTTCCCGTGAAAGTTTCCTCTGATAACGATAGTCGCCCCGGGGGACCTTTTATTTTAAGGGGATATAGCGGCATTGCGTATGCCGCAATGATGGGAGCAAAAGTCATCAATTGCAGCTGGGGAGGAGGAGGCGGTTCGCAGTTTGAACAGGATGTCATAGATTTTGCGACTCAACAAGGCGCTCTTGTTGTCGCAGCGGCGGGCAACGGCAACTCAGGTTCTTTTTTCTCTCCATCCGGTTATGTGAGCGTACTGAGCGTTGGCGCAACAGACGAGTTCGACACGAAAGCCACATTCTCGAACTTTGGGGAGACGGTCGACATCTCCTCGCCCGGGGTGAACATTTATAGCACAATGTTTTCATCAACATACGCTTATGCGGGCGGGACTTCGATGGCTAGCCCACTGGCAGCAGGTTTGGCCGGTCTCGTTCGCTGGAAATTCCCCGCTCTGTCCGCTGTTCAGGCCGGGGAACAAATCCGCGTTACGAGCGATCCGATAGCTTCCTTTGCCGCAGATCTCGGTCATGGTCGTATAAATGCCCTCAAAGCCCTCACCGATTCCTCACTACCTTCCGTTCGAATGTTTTCATTTTCGATTTCCGACACGTTGAGCGGTAATGGGGATGGACAGGGTCAGCCGGCGGAAACGCTCGACGTGACATGCGAGTTCTATAACTACCTCCGCCCAACTTCACCCGGTGCTGGCGTGCAATTGACCAGTGTCAACGGGGGCGTTACAATCGTCGGCGGTGCATTTCCTCTTCCTTCTCTTGGAACAATGTTCGGAGTTTTAAAAACGTTCCGAGTGCTCATCAACACGAATGTGCCTCAGAGTTTTAACGTGGTTTTGCAGTTAACGTTCACCGACGGCTCCTTTACCGACACGCAAAAGTTCTCTTTTCTCGTGAATCCAACATACGCCACACACAACATCAATGCGATTCAAGTTTCCCTGACCAACAACGGGAACATAGGTTTTTACGATTTTCCGTCCAATGCTCTCGGCGTCGGATTCGTTTTCAATGGCGTCAACCACCTGTTTGAGGGGGGACTCATCATCGGTACGTCACCGACATCCTTGGTTGACGTTGTGCGAGATGATGGGGGCGGACAGGACGCGGATTTCATTTCTGCGGATTTCTTTACATTGAAGACCCCTGGAATTCTTTCGCACCAAGACGGACACACGTCGTTTACAGACGGCGCCTCCCCGGTTCTCAACAAAATAGGACTTCAGGTAGACCTGGATTCATACACTTTCTCGAATCCTGAAGACAACAAATACATCATCCTGTCCTATACAATCAAGAATAGCTCTTCGTCATTCATCAACAATCTGTATGCTGGAATTTTTCTTGATTGGGACATTGGCAACTACGCTCTCAACATGTCGGAATACGATTCTTCGAGAAGCTTGGGTTATGCTTACGAGACTGGTCTATCCGCCCGCAGGGAGTACCTCGGTATCAGGGCCCTTAACGGCGCGTCGAGTTACCGGTCGCTCCGTAATGAGGCACCCATTGACCTGTCGCGTGCGGGAAAATGGGATTGGATAAGCAATGGCTTCTCTCAAGTATCGGCAGGTTCGCCTACTGATATTCACCATGTCATTTCCTCCGGCCCCTTCCAAATTGCTCCAGGCGGAACGCAAAAAGTCGGTTTTGCTCTTGTGGCGGGAGACAGTTCGCTAGCGAATATCCAGCAAAATGCCGATGCTGCAAAGGCCAAATGGGACGCCGTTCTCAATCCGACAGCCGTCGAGATAATTAGTCTAAACGCAAAACTCAGTTTTGCGCTTCACCAAAACTATCCAAACCCCTTCAACCCCAGCACAACATTTGAATTTCACGTGCCTGGTTCTGGAGTCGTGAAACTGAAAGTGTTTGACATTCTTGGAAGAGAAATCACAACGTTGACTGATGACTGGATGGACGCGGGCACGTATCGCGTTCGATGGAACGCATCAGGTCTCGCGAGCGGAGTTTACTTCTATCAGCTGCAATTTACCGATGTTGGGCAGAATCGCTACAACGATGTAAAAACCATGCTCATGGTGCGTTGATTCCCGATGGTAACCGCTATTTTTGATCAACAGATTAATTCTCCGCGCACTCGACTTTTTCTCTTCAAAGCCTTATCTTGCAAATAAAAGGTATACAGTTCATGCCTAAGCTCGCCCTCCCACAGTTCATAGAATCACTCACCGGTCAGTTTCCAAAGCTGAAGAATTATGACGAGACGCGGCTGTTTTCCGTCATTATGCAGGCTGGCGTTGTCTTTGAGTTTGAGTTCGACGGGGACGGAAACACTGTCGTTAATTACGAGGAACCGGCGGCTGAGGCAAAGAAGAAGTTGTCAGAGTTGTAGACCCAAGAAGTGCAGTAACGTAGGCTGTTTAAAACACCGCCTTGAGCTTTTCTCCACCTTCCCGCCACAGGAACGGAAATTCGATGAAAAAAATAACTTTGGTCATGAGCTTTGCATTCATAATACTCATCCCGTCTCTTGCAGCTCAGACTGAAATCCCTGATTCATCATATCTTCGGCAATATTACTCCAAACACGAATATCTCATCCCGATGAGAGATGGAATCAGACTCTTTACTTCTGTTTACTCTCCGAAAGATACATCGAAACCTCACCCGATCATCATCATCCGCACGCCGTACAGCTGCTTTCCTTACGGTGAAGACGATTATAAGAAATTTCAGGATGCGCAGGGATCGTACTATATGCGGAGAGGTTACATCATGGTTACACAGGACGTGAGAGGAAGATACATGTCGGAGGGGGACTTCGAAGATGTCCGGCCGTACAAGCCCTTGAAAAAATCGGAACAACGAGATTGACGAAACCACAGACACGTACGACACTGTTGAATGGCTCGTGAAAAACATCAAATGGAATAACGGCAAAGTCGGCATAAAAGGCGTCTCCTATCCAGGTTTCTATGCGTGGATGGGAACCATCGACGCTCATCCGGCGGTGAAGGCTACGTCGCCGCAGGCGCCGGTATCGCAATGGATGGGAGGAGACGATTGGTTTCACAACGGCGCTTTTCTCCTCTCCCATGCCTTTAGTTTCTATTCGAACTTCGGCTGGCCCCGGACAGATCCGTTGAAGCGCTATCCTTCTCATTTTCGTTTCCCGTCGCCTGACGGCCACAAGTTCTTTCTTGAGCTAGGGGCCCTGCCGAACGCGAACGCAAAATTCCTGCACGACAGTGTGGCGATGTGGAATAACCTGATGAAGCACGGAATATGGGACACTTTCTGGCGGGAAAGGACAATCTTGCCTCATTTGAAAAACCTCAAGCCCGCAACTCTGGTCGTTGGGGGATGGTTTGACACAGAGAACCTCTATGGTGCCTTGCACAGCTATCAGGCTGCTGAAGCTCAGAATCCAAACGGCAACGATCGAATTGTCATGGGTCCATGGGCTCATGGCTGGTGGTCGGCCTCCAACCTCGATTCTCTTGGTGACATAAAATTCGGCTCCAACACAACGAAATACTACACGGAAGGGCTGGAAGGGCCTTTCTTCGAACACTACTTGAACGAAGGTCCCGACCCAAAACTTGCCGAGGCAAATGTTTTCATGACCGGTGCCAATGAATGGAAAACCTTCGAGTCATGGCCTCCGAAGAATCTCACAAAAACAGATTTCTATTTTCTCGGTGGAAACAGGCTCTCGCCGGCAAAACCTGACAACTCGAAGCCCGAGTACGATGAGTACGTCAGCGATCCCAACAAACCTGTTCCCTATACTTCTGAGGTTAGACAATGGTACAACGCAGCGTTTATGTCTGAGGATCAAAGATTTGCTGCTCGTCGGCCAGACGTTCTTGTCTACGAAACGGAGGAGCTCCCGGAGGACATAGCGATTGTGGGGCCTATCGGCGTGCACCTCAATGCCTCAACTTCGGGAACGGATTGTGACTGGATTGTAAAGGTGATCGACGTTTTCCCCGACTCCACTCGGACTCCTCGCCCCACCGCGATGCGGGGAAAAGTCTTAGCTGGTTATCAAATGCTCGTGCGCGGCGATGTCCTGAGGGGGAAATTCCGAAATAGCCTGGCCCGACCCGAACCGTTCCGGCCCAACGAGATCACTGCCTTGAATTTTATCCTGCAGGACGCTTTCCACATGTTCAAGCGCGGCCACAAGATCATGGTTCAAATTCAAAGTACCTGGTTCCCTATGATCGACAGAAATCCCGGCAAGTTCATGGACGTTTACCGTGCAAGAGACTCAGACTTCCAGAGGACGACCCAACGCGTATATCGGTCT
>CAYNRS010000192.1:0-4798 GCA_964399565.1 uncultured Ignavibacteriaceae bacterium | reverse complement strand
ACGGGCAAAGGTTAACACTTGCCTCACCATGTCCGCGCCTCGCTTAGCACTTGCCTCCACCGCCCCCAGGACTTTCCGGCCAAGATCATCGCCGAGTTTTTTCTTGAGCATCTCCACAGACATCAAGATTGGCGACAATACATTGTTCAAGTCGTGAGCGATTCCGCCAGCCAGAATCCCTATGCTCTCCATGCGTTGCGCTCGAAGGAACTGCACTTCGAGCATTTTCTTTTCCGTGATGTCTGTGTTGACCATTAGGATCGACTTCGGCTTGCCTTCACCATCCCGGACCAGCGTCCAGCGGCTTGCGAGGATAATTTCCCTGTTCACTTTTGTCATGCTCCTTAACTCGCCATTCCATTCCCCCTTTTTCAACACCTCAAGGCATGCATGGTCAAAATCATTTTTCACCTCTTTTGCAAAAATCAGCTCGCTGATGTTTCTTTCGAGAACTTCCTCCAGCGGCCAACCGTAGAGTCGCTCGGCGCTCTTGTTCCAATAGAGGACTTTGTTGTCTATATCGCACACCATAATGGCGTCCTGGCCTTTGTCCAGAAGGGCGGCCTGTTCCCGGATTTGCTCCTCGGCCTCCTTTCTGGCAGTAATGTCAACGATAACGCCTTCAAGATACCCTTCCTTCGAGAACAACCGACCCGAGAATGAAACCCACAATACGGAGCCGTCGCTCCTTTTGAACCGTGTTTCGAAGTTGTCAACCCGGCCGTTCTGGCGCAGCAGTCGCGTGATCCGCTCTGCATCCACCAGGTTGCTGATGGATGCCCGTGCCTCCCCCACGTCGTTCACTCCGAAAATACGAAGGAGCGCCTGGTTGGCTTCGAGCAGCTTCCCGTCATCGATGGAACTCCGAACAATACCGACAAGCGAGTTTTCGAAAAGGTTTTTGTATTTCTGTTCGCTCTCGCGGACTTCCTCGAGCATTTTCTGCTGCGTTGCGATGAACCTGCGCTGGTTAATGACAATCGTGGCGATGAACGCCACGCCAAGCGTCACAAGCACAGTCGTCGCAACAAGTACAGCCCAACCTAGGCCGGTGCCAAACGCCGGCATAAGAAACCTCCTGCGTAAAACAAATTCGCTATTGTCTCCATGACAAAGACAACCTGATAAACCATCCTTAGTTCTTCGAGAGACTCATGAAGTAACAGGTTTGTTACTGTGAAAATTATTACGGTTCCGGTGAAATAGACGAGGGTGCCTGAACTTATCCAGAAGCTTGGCTCGCTGAACAATGATTCGACTTTTTCCTGGTTTACCTTGAAGAGACAGTAACCAGAAGCAACGATCAATAAGATGGCCTCAGTCGGTTTTGAAAAAGTGTTAAACTCATCTATTTTCTCAACAAAAAAAGCCAGAATCAACCAAAGACAAAAGAACACGGGAATTGTCAATCGAAAGAAGCGTTTCACAAAGGCATCATCCTGCCACAGCGAAAACACCCATACAAAGAAGCCAAACTCAATGGGTGTTTGAAGATGTATGAGCCAAAGGTTGTTAATTTTATGCGCCGCTAGATACATCTGAGACACTGTGAGCACGAAAGAGATTAATTCATACACAAAGAAAATAGTAAGAGCCGTTCCAACGCGGTTTGCCTTTGGGAGTGCAGCTAAGATCGGAACAAATATTGAGAGTGCGTATATCTGCGGAATAAGAGATTGGCCGATAAAATATTTGAAAAGTTGTTCCATGCGTCAGGATTCAGTTTTCAAATATCGCACATAATAATAGCAAAAACAAAATCCCGCCGAACGATCCTGACGGCGGGATATTTGAGTGCAACTACTTCGTTGCCGTTGAATTACAGAGGGGAGTCTGGTGCACAGAATGGGGGGCAGGGCCATCCACCATCTCCCGTGATTCCACGCACGAGATCATTCCCCTTCGAATCCACGCCAACGAGAACGAGAGTAGGCATCTCAGCCTCTTCCCCATAGTAGAAACGAATTCCAACACACCCATCTTGAGAGAGAATTCTCTCATAGAGATCGCTGGAGAAATACATACCTTTCACTGCGTTCTCACCTTTTTCTCGCCGATAGTTCCCGACGTCATTGACGGCTTCGGCAAGAGTCATCGAGTGTTTTTCCTCACCAGTGAACACAAAACGGTTCTTCCGGACAGGAATCAAGCGATCGGCCAGATCCGCGTTCAGAATATTGTCATTCGCACAGAAGGGGGGACATGGCCATCCACCATCCGCAATGATACCACGAAGCATGTCGTTGCCGTTTTCATCGGTTCCGACATGAACCAACGTCTGCGATCCATCATCGAAAGCAGCGAAATAACTACGGATCCCAACACATCCATCCTGTGATAAGATGCTCTCGAAGATATTCCGACCAAAGTAATTGCCTTTTACTTTCTCTCGATCGACAGATTCACGATAGGTCCTCGTCAGTATGCTGGCTTCGACAAGGCTGATCATGTGATTCTCTTTGCCAGTGTATTTGTGAATGCGAACCTTTGGCCGAACGGTGGTTTTCTCTACGACTTCGTTCATAACAAGGGTTTCGGGGGAGTTTCTTGTTGCTTCCATGGTAAAGCTCCTTTAATGAGATTGTGATGAAAGGGGGTTAATTGAGTTTGTATCTAAGCGGAACTACACACTTCAGAGTCGCTATGGCGGCTCGCGTTTGCGTTTCCTGGTCATCATACAGCCTCCTTGTGATGTGATTGACTGAGTGAATTGTGAGATCCCTACGTTCCAAAAACAAAAAGCCAACGCATGAAAATAGGACAATAACTCTCTCGAGTGTCCCATGCCTACGCGTTGGGCGGTGAATAGAATCTATGGCAGCCTCCCTGAAATTTCAATAAGCGTTATGTAGTGTTCACAATCTCTTCCCCCGATTTAATAAGCGTTGTTCGATTCGCCTTGTTTGTCACTGCTTGAATTGAGGGGGCGATTTCCTGTTCATGGCAACTGCAAGAAAAAACCCCAGCCCTACGCATGCACTCGGTCTGGGGTCCTGCTTCTTCAATCTTTGCTTAATGGTCCTTTCGTCGCTGGGCCACCACAGTGCTCCCTCTGCAACGACGAGCTCACCTTCCCGTATGGTTATGAACCCGCTTCCAACCACAAACTATTGATTGCTGGAAGATTCCACAACTAGATTTCGTTCCAATACTTTAGGTAAAGTGCGTACGCTTTTTATGCAGTAAATTACCTACACCGTTCCATATCAAAAACATCGAAGAGTTCTTCATCCGGACCCGTTCGACTTCTTTCTCAGCAGGTAATACGGCCCCCTTACTTTGAACGGAGAATAATGTTCGATGATTCTGCGCCTGAGCTTCGCCAGGCTCTGACCCGGATCCTCTTCAGCATGATAAATCGTTGGACGACTAACGTTCATTTCCTTCGCTGCCTGCGATTTACTCTTCCCTGATTTTCGGCGAAACCTCTTCGCCAGGTTTGTTAGTTTCGATTCAGTCACCAATGTGCTTCTCATAACACCCTCGCATATTCACTTTGGTCAGTCCGGGGGGCAGTTCAGCAGCCACAACGATAAGGAGCAGAGCCGATATTGTCAACACCGCGTAGGTAAATTACGTAACAAACTACTTGAGGGAAAGCGCATGTGAGGAAGAACTTACCGAGACTTAGGAAGAAAGCTGAAAGGTTGAGAAAATTATTTGCGGAGGCTTTTTTTCACACGATCCAGTTTCCCGACATCCGGAAGCTGGTAACCAATGCGTTGATGCGGAAGTTCAATCACGACAGAATCCGGCGAAATTCTCTGAATGTTGGCATTCGAGATGTCTGCTGTTGAAAACGATGTGTCAAGATACAGGATCATCCGCATCCCGTCGGCTTTCTGCTGCACGAGTGTTTGTATCGATCGAGCGCCTGTGAGCTTCTGCAGCGCCTGGCGATCACTCGGCAATTCAGTGGCTGGCCGTTGCTCCAAATCGATGCTCTCTTTGCTGATCGGTGGTTGAGAGGCTTGCGTCTCTAATTTGCTTCTTTTCAGCATGAGCGATTCCGTTTTCGGTCGAACGTCGGGCGTTCTGCCCAGAAAATCGCGATGCGAATCGGTGAGTACAACACCTTCAACCCAGAACTCGCTTGAGACCTTTTCATCTTCCAATTCCTCCGACACGTCCAGGTGTTCTGTTTTCTCACCGGGCTTGGAAGCTGCGCCAGCCCCAGCCTGCGCGCCCTGAGACGGTGAAGTGACTTGCTGAGAAATAATTGACCTCGGTACTTCTCTTTGTGTTAAATCGGTTTTCATCTCTCCGCGGGACTCGGATCTCTGCTTCGCACTTTCCATTTGGATGCCCCGGGCGTCTTTGGCTCCTGAACGATCCTGGATCGGCGGACCTTCCACTTTCCCCATCTCCGGTGAACGCTGAGATGGTTGCGCCGCTTCATCAAGACCGGGCGTTTCCTTGACGAGAAGCCAGCGATTATACACGCCGAACCCCACAACGATGAGAAGAACGGCCGCTGCGCTCACCGCGCTTGCCCAGGGCATCCGGCCGGACCCACTTTCTCCAACACGAAGCCTTAGACGTTCCTTAAGCTCTTGCCGTCCGTATTTGCGAATTCCTGCTGTCATCAGCTGCTCTCGCTTGATAATACTCATGCAGTCCCGACACTCGTTCAGGTGCGCCTCAAATTCCGACATTTCTTGCTCACTCAAAGCATGACGTAGGTATCGGTCCACTGCTTCCGAATCCTGCGATAAATGTTTTCCTGGCGTTGTTCCCACTACTTATTCAGCCCCAAAACTTCTCATTAGTTTTTCAAGTTCCTTCTTGCATTGGTATT
>CAYNRS010000191.1:3460-4809 GCA_964399565.1 uncultured Ignavibacteriaceae bacterium | reverse complement strand
GTATCGAGCATTCCTCGATGAGAGTTCATGGAAGTCCCTTAGTTCAAGATTTGAGATATTTTGCCACGACTTTAAAGTCGTGGCAAAATCGAGGGTCGAAACAGAAAAACCAAACTAGATCACATACGTTTTCAGAAACTCCTCATACTGTTCCTCAAGGGCATCCTTTTCGTGATGCTCTGCCTGATTATGGATGTATTTTCTGACTACCTCAACTGCAGATTCACTGACAGATACTGCTATGTACTCGTCCTGCCACTCGAACTTGAATGGAACCAACTGCTTATCATTTACCCAATGTGATGATTCCCCTTTAAGGAGTTGGGCGACTTTTGAGATTGTCTGATCATTCTTAAGGAGAAGGAGAACATGCGCGTGATTGATGAACGCATTGAATGTATCAATCGTGATATCCTTTTCTTCTGCATTCGATCTAATGTGATTTATGAGTTCCTCTCGCAATTCTGGCGTGACCAAAGGTTCTCTATTCTTTGTTGCCCAAATCAGATGTACCCAGATCCTCACGTACGGCATGATTCCTCCTGAATGATGTGCGAGCTTGTTGTGCCACGACTTTAAAGTCGTGGCACAACCGCATCAGGCTTCGTCAAAAGTCGTGTCACAATCGCATCAGCCTACGGCTGAAAAGTCGTGGCACATGCTATTCCTGTGTGCTAATGAAAACGCTTTTCCACTCGCTGTAGTGGTCGAGCACAGCAAGTCCAAGCTCTCTTCCCACGCCGCTGAGCTTGACGCCTCCAAATGGCATTTCGAGATGCACGCTGTGTCCCGAGTTGACTGAGAGCACTCCCGTCTCAACCGACTTTGCAACTCGCAACGCCCGGCCGATATCGCGTGTCCAGAGCGAACCGGAAAGGCCGTAAACGCTGTTGTTTGCCAGAGCGATTGCTTCCTCCTCTGTTTCGAATGTGAGGACAGAGACCACCGGCCCAAAAATTTCCTCTTGAGCGATTCTCATCGATGGCGTGACATCTGAGAAAATGGCGGGTTTTAAAAACGACCCGTTTGATAATGCGGCCTCAGTAGGGATGTCTCCACCACATAGAAGGCGAGCGCCCTCAGCAACGCCGACTTCGACATAAGTCCGTATGCGCTCACGATGAGTTTTTGAGATCAAGGAACCAAGCTCTGTCTTCTCGTCAAGAGGGTCTCCGACCCGAACCTTTTTGAATTGATCTACGAGTTTCGCGAGAAATTCTTCTCGGACTGAGCGCTGAAGAAGGAGCCTGCTCCGGGCACAGCAATCCTGCCCTGCATTGCCAAGAGCGCTCCAAACAGCCGAGGGAACGGCTTTGTTCATGTCGGCATCTTCAAAAACGATGTTTGCG
>CAYNRS010000191.1:0-3450 GCA_964399565.1 uncultured Ignavibacteriaceae bacterium | reverse complement strand
GCCGTCGAAAATAGTCGGCTCTACGAAATAACCCTTGCGGGATACTTTTGACCCGCCGCAGACCAATGACGCCCCCTCTTTTTTGCCAATCTCGAGGTAGCTCATTACTTTATCAAGCTGTGCCTTCGAGGTTAAAGGACCTATAGTCGTCTTCTCATCCATCGGGTCGCCAACTTTTGCCTGCTTTGTGCGGGCGAGCAATTTTTCTATCATAGCATCGTGCGCCTTTTTCTCGACAAATAGCCGAGAACCAGCGATACAGACCTGACCTGCGTTAAAAAATATTCCGCGGAATACCTGTTCGGATGCCGCATCCAAATCCGCATCGGCGAATACAATATGGGGCGATTTTCCGCCCAGCTCGAGAGTGACGCGCTTGATATCATCCGAAGCGGCTTTCATCACGCTCCTCCCGACTTCTGTGGACCCCGTGAAGGAAATCTTCCGCACTAGCGGGTGTCGAACGAGCGCCTCTCCTAGAAGATTGCCGGGACCGGTAACAACGTTGAGCACACCGGGCGGGATGCCTGCATCGAGAGCAAGTTCCGCGACACGGAGAGCTGTCAACGGCGTTTGGCTTGCAGGTTTGACCACAACGGTGTTTCCCATGGCCAGTGCCGGCGCGATCTTCCAGCAGGAGATGGCGATCGGAAAATTCCAGGGGATAATGAGGCCGCAAACACCGATCGGTTCACGAAAGGTTAAGCCGACGCCGGGTGCTGCGACGGGTGCATTCTGTCCTCCGGTTTTATCGATTGCCCCAGCGTAAAACTGGAAACAGTCTGCAGCGAGCTGGACTTCGTCACGGGATTCGCGAATCGGCTTGCCCACATTTTGTGATTCAAGTCGGGAAAGCTCAACGGCGTTGTCACGAAGAAGTGTGGAAAGCCGATAGAGGAGCCGGCTGCGTTCGCGCGAGGAAAGTCGGCGCCAAGGGCCGCTGCGGAATGCCCGATCCGCGGCAACGACAGCCCGATTGAGGTCTCCAGGCCCGCACTCTGGAACCGATGCGATTTCCTTTCCATCCGCCGGATTCTGAATTGTTGCCTCTTTGCCTGAAATTGATTGCAGCCTCTTCCCGTCCAGGATGAGATCGTATTTTTTAATATCTTCCTTCATCGGAAGATTCTTTTTCGCTGCATGGTTGTCATTTCGTGGCCAACAGGAACGGCCCGCCCGGTCCCGCAAAAAGGGAAAGGGCCTCTTTGGGAACACCAGCTTCGCGGGCAAACTGTTCCATGTCGCGGCGGACGACTTCCACTTCTTTGAATCCAGCCTTCCGTGCAAGGTCGCCGAGTTCATCGTCTTCGTAGAAATGGAGCCGTGATGCCATGGGCTCAGGAGCTGCGGGCGTTCCCCGCGTTGTGGGGTCGCTCCCGAGAGCCACAAGGCGGCCGCCCTGCACAAGGACCCGCCGAATTTCTGAAAGAGCGGCTAGAGGGTCGGAGAGAAAACCAAGCACGCCTGTCATGGCTGCGCAAGTAAATGTCGAATCCGGGAATGGGAGCTTAACTGCGCTTGCTTCGAGGATGTTCAGCCGTCCGGCAGTGACTGCCTCCCGGTTTTCTTTTCTTGCAACTTGCACCATTTCGGGACTGTGATCGATAGCCGCTGCGCGGCATCCGCTTTTCAAGGCTTGTTTCAACATAGCCCCGCCTCCGCATCCAACTTCCAGCAGATAGTCTTCAGATTTCAAAGCAAGCTCGGATAAAATGACACGGAAGTTTGGGTAGTGAAACAGCGGGTCACGGTAGGTTGCGCGCGACTGCGAGCCTGAAGGCCGGCGCGCTTTTCGATCCGTAATCCAATTTCCAAGCGATTGCGGAGCCATCGCACGAAGAAACGGGGAGGCAATTTCCGAGGAAAACCAGCCGGCAATCTCGGCTCCGTCACCAACAAGTTTTCCCCAATCACGATGGCGGAGAGTGACTTCGGTTCCCGGTCGAGAGGATTTGAACAACAACTCGAGCGTTGTAAGTTCATTCGGTTCCCAGGAAGCCTGGCGCCACTCGAAGACTATACGTTTTCCCGGGGCCCACGCCCTCACGCGACCGACTTCAAAGTCGGATTCTGTGATTCGCCCCCGAGCACCGGTTTCGAAACGAATTCCAACCCTTTCAAGTCCGCGTGTCAACTCCTCAACCACAGTTTTGAATGCATCCGCCGGTTTGAGCCGGATGAAAGCTGAAGTGGTGATGGTTGCGAAGTTGTTTTTCATTTTCGGCAATTCGTCACTAGTACCTCCAGCTGGTCGTATCCGCCCCTGCCGGCGCACTTTTCCTGATCCGCTCAACGATTTTAGGGGCGTGCAGCTGAACATACATCAGCCGCGAAATCGAAATCGGCCTGCTATGGTCCCCGTTCCAGCAGTGTTCAGCAAGGCACTCATAATCCACCTGGGCTTCGGCGGGCGGATCCTTCAGTTGAGCAAGCACTCCTTCTGTCAGCCTCACGGCGTTGTTAAGGTAGAAGTTGTCCAGCTCACCGACGTATAAATGAATCTTTCCCCGCAGCTTTGACCCTCGCGTGGCCCAGTCGCGCTTGATAATGTAGCTGAGGTCATAGTTTTCACGCCAGGAGTGAGCGACTTTCTTGTCTATTGCTCCCGTGACTTTGTCAAAGATTCTTTGAGGATAACCGTCTTTTCCAACGGGTGAGTACACTGCCTCCCAGATGTCCCATTGCTGTCCGGACCGGCTCTTGTCGCCCAGCAGGAGTTCAAAAAAGTTCGCCTCTGCAAGAGTGGCCGTCACTTCGTTTTTATAGTCTCGTTTTCCGGGTCGTGGAGTTTGCTTCCAGGGTTTGCCGAGCCAATACGCGTTATCGTCCTCGTAGATATTCACAACAGTGTACGCGCGGAAATCAATCGGGTCCGGGCATGCCGCCCACGCTCCGTTGAATTCATCGGGATACAAAACTTGCACCGCAAGAGCCTCCCAGCCTCCTGTGGAGCCGCCGTAAGTGAACCGGGCCCAACCTTGTCCGATTGCGCGGAATCTCTGTTCCACATACGGAATCAGCTCGTACATAATGGCATCGCCATAAGGGCCGAGGTTTTCTGAATTCACCGCGTACGAGTCATCGTAATACGGGTTTGCGTGCTGGATTTCGATGACAATCATGCGTGGGAAATTCGGACTCGTCCAATCCTGAAACAGCTTGTAGGCATACTGCTGTTGAACAAGGTTGTAGCCGCTCATGCGAAAGCGTTCACTGTAATCCGGTTTGAGTTCTGTATCCGGAGGCGTTTCGCGAAACCCGCCAAAGGTAGAAGGAAAATGGCCGTGGAACACGGCAAGAGGATAACGTGCATTTGCGTGTTCTTCCCACCCCCAAGGCAGGAGCACATTTGCGCCGAGATAAAAATCGCGTCCCCAGAATTTCGACAGCCGCTCGCTTTTAATCTTTACATGCTTGATGTATTTCTGTCTCTTATACACATCTCCGAGC
>CAYNRS010000190.1:0-4817 GCA_964399565.1 uncultured Ignavibacteriaceae bacterium | reverse complement strand
CTTCAATGGTCCGTCGCTTTTGGGTCAACCTCGCCGTGGATTCCGAGCTGAAGCTCAAGACGTAAACAGGCTGGAACGATGAGTCTGCGTATAACGCTGCAACTTTCTCAATCGTCATCTCGTGTCGCTTTACAAACGCATCCACTCGCTCGAACGTTATCTTTTTCACCTGTTCAAAAATATCCGCATCCAGAGCCCGGACTTTTTCTGTTTTTGCAGCTGCAATGCGCGCCAGGTCAAGATAGTCCTTGTCGTTCATCAGTTCAGCAAGCTCATCTTCAGCATTCTTCCATTCCCGTGCATCGATCCGTTCCTGAACGCGGCTCACAAGGAGGTTCAACAAGAGTTCGTCGATATCGGGATAATGCGCCAGGAGGAATCCGAGGTCCTTATTCTCCCTCAGGATTCGGATGATGCCTCGATATTCCCGTGGAGGGCGAAGGGAATTGATTTTTTCCACATGCTCCGCCGCTCTGCGGAACTCTTTTTGCCTGTCGTCGATGGACTTCGCGAGTTTCTGCATTTCAGTTGTCAACAGCGTCGAAGCCGCTGTTGTTTTATAACGTGAATACTTTGACGTCGTAAACTCGGGCAGCATTTTTTTGGTCGCGTCCAGCTGTACCAGGAGACCGGGATACAACGCGTCGTCGGGCCAGTATATGGATTTCCGCGACGCTGTCACTGTTTCTCCGTATGCTTCATTCGACCTCTTCAGTTCCTGCACAGAACTGTTGAATTCAGCTGAGAATTGACGGACATCCTCGAGCGCTTGTGGAAGCCTTTCGTCACACGCCTGATAGAGTTTCTCTGCTTCTTCCACGTCAGGCTGGAGCTTTATCATCGACAGGTCGTTCACTTTTCTGACTTGAGCGTCGTAGTGGGGCAAGGCTTCCGACAGCCGCCGTAAATAAACAGATTTGCAGTAATCAAGGATCGGCTGTCGAAACCTGTTTCGCTGCTCGAGGAAGCTCACAAACTCGGATGACCGTCCCATAAACGCTTCAAAATCCCCTCGAGTTTCGCCTTCGCGTTGAAGAATTGTCAGAACCTCATTGTAGTCGGATTGAAACTTGAGCTCATCCCGGGTTTCTTTACTCAGCCCTGCATACAGTTGATACAGGGTGTCGTTGGATGCTGCGATATTTTCCGGAAAAACACTCTCGAGCCTCAGCAGTGCATCGTTCATCCTGGAAAGAGCCGTAGTATGTTCCTGTAATGCTCTCTGCGCTGACGGGGCGTTGAATGCGGAAAAGTCAAACTGAGGTCCAAATGATTCGTAGGTTTGCCGGTCAACCGTGTTTGCGGCAAGCACGCTGCGATATTCGTCATACTTGTTCTCGACGGTGTACCGCCATTGAGGTACAAAACGATACCGCACGGTCAGAGGAACGTTTGAAGAAACCGTATCGATGACCCAATAAAAGAAGCCAACGGACGTGTCAATCGCAAAGACACTCATGCTGTCATGGCTTGCTGTTTCGTCAGGGACCGGCAGGATAGGCCCATCTCCGTCGTCGAATCGCGCGGTCAGATAATTGTGCACCTGTTTCTTTGTTCTAGTTTCCAGAATCAGATAAAAGTGATCGTCCGCCGGCCGGGGGAATCGTATGAAATATTTTTCCTGCGCCATAAGCAGGAAATTTTCTTCATCGTTGCGCAGCTCAATAAAGCCTCTTTCGGTGGATTGCACCGGTGGAATCGGTTGTAGCTCCGTAAAAGCAGCACATCCGCCAAAGAGTAACAGAATGGCAAAACCGCTTGTTCGAATTCTCATGATAGTACTCCGCTCACATTCTACGTGGCTGTAATATAGAAAGATTGGGCAGTGTTTCAAGCGGAAAGACTGGTTGATATCGCTTCCGAAAGCAATATTGATTCCTATGGACACACTGAGTTGATCTATCTCAACAAAAAGACAAGGTTGTGAAAAGCTTTTAATGTGCGCCAGACTCGTCAAAACATCTTGCCGTGAGCGATCACAAGCATCCAGGTCAACCGGGACTTCCCGTTATGTTGATTTCCATTGAATAATTAGCGAAATATACGGCGCTGACAAACCTCTATTTTGCAACAAGCTTTAATCCATTCCACATTGTTGATTCAATGAATTGAAAACCACGATGCCATTCCGACACATTCTCCTCGCCGCGACTACCCTGACGGTACTTGCCAATTTTGTTTTTTGTCAACAGAGCGCAGATTCAGTTCTCATACAAGGACTCATACGTTCATTTCCCATTCACTCCAGTGAGCTGACGTTGGCGCGTTCGGCACAGCCAAACCTTCCATTTGACAAAGTTGGGAGGAAATTTGCCATCCTGGGCATGGAGAGCGGAATCTTTGAGGCGTGGGCATATCCGCTCAAGCTCTTAAGAAATTTCAAGTTCTCTTTTTTTCTGGAGAATTCGACGCGCGCACTTGAAGCCGCCGACATCGTCCGGTCGATTTCTGCATCTCCTGATGCAACAACACTTACGTATGCATACCAGTCCTTCACGGTGTACGCCACCTTTGTTACAGCGGTGCAGGATCCCGGGGCATTCATCTTGCTGGATGTTTCGACAGTTGCACCGCTGAAAATTGTCTGCAGCTTCCTTCCAACTCTTCAGCCCATGTGGCCGGCCGGCATCGGCGGACAATACGCGTATTGGGACAACAATCAGAAGGCGTACATTCTCTCTGAACCAACCGGACAGAATCACGGATTCGTGGGATCGCCAGCTGCGACCGGAATCTCCTACACGCCTGCACACATGTTGTCAGATTTTCCGTACGAGTTTCCAATTGAAATAAAGAATCCTGCCAGCGTGAAAGACCGCTTTATTCCGATTGTCCTTGCCGGAGGAAAGGGTCCGAGAGATTCTATCAAAGCCGCGTACAAACGATTAGTTTCCAATCCCAGAAAATTCTACGACCAAAGCAGAGAACATTTTTCCCAGCTTGAGCGAAACTCACTGCAGGTGTACACCCCGGTCAAAGAGCTCAACATTGCTTTCTCATGGGCCAAAGTGGCTTATGACAATCTGCTTGTAGACAACCCCGACCTTGGCCTCGGCCTGGTGGCCGGCTTGGGAATGTCGGGTACGAGCGGGAGACCCGGGTTTGGTTGGTTCTTCGGCGGCGATGCATTTATTAATTCATTCAGTCTCAACAGCTACGGTGCCTACAAGACGGTGAGGGATGCGCTGAAATTCACGCAAAAGTGGCAACGCAAGGACGGAAAAATGGCGCATGAGCTCTCGCAAGCTGCCGGATACATTGATTGGTTCGGCAAATATCATTATGGCTACATTCACGGCGATACGACCCCGTTCTATCTAGCTGCGATGAATGACTACTCCGTGATGAGCGGCGATACAGCCTTCGTCCGGGAAAGCTGGGATTCCATAAAACGCGCCTATGACTGGTGTTTGTCAACCGATGCCAACAAGGACGGGTTGATGGACAACAAAAAAGCGGGACTCGGCGCTCTGGAGTTTGGTGCATTGACGAACATCGAAACAGACGTTTACCTTGCTGCAGTGTGGGTGCGTGCTGCGTATGCCATGCAATCGCTTGCTGATATCGTTGGAGAGAAATCGGTTGCAGAAAAGGCAAAGAACGATTTTCTGAAAGCGCAGGAGACTTTCAGGAAAAAATTCTGGGATTCGGAAAACAGAATCTACTCGTATGCCTTTAACCAGAAAAATGAACTTGTGAAAGAAATCGTTCCCTGGAGTGCCGTTGCTTTGACGTGGGGCATTGGCGACTCGACACGCAGCATTCAAACGTTGGAACGTATGAGCAACTCCGATATGACTACTGATTGGGGTGTCAGGACGATTTCGCAGAAGAGCAAATACTACGACCCGTTGAACTACAATTATGGCACTTGTTGGCCATTTGTAACAAGCTGGGTAGCGGCTGCGATGTTCAAGCATCACCAGATGTGGCAAGGATATCATCTCTTACTGGCATCAGCGCGTCACACTTTCGACCATCAACTCGGAGCCGTTGCAGAGGTGTTTTCCGGGAATAATAATATACCTCTTGGAGAGGCCGTAGCTCATCAAGGTTTTTCAAGCGCCGGGGTCGTGTTGCCTTTTGTTCGTGGGTTGCTCGGATTGGAAGGAGATGCAAGAGAGAAGAGAATAACCTTCGCTCCACATTTTCCGGGAAATTGGGACAGCGTGACCATGTCGAACTATCGCATAGGCAACGCAGTCTTCTCATTGATCTACAAACGGGCCATGAATCGCGTAATAGTTGATATGAACTCAGAAAATGCCTCGGGATTTTCTTTCGAGCTTGCTCCCGTCCTCCCGGCCGGGTCAATTGTTCGCTCATTTACCTCCACCCCATCACGGAAGATGAACGCGGTCGTCCAGTCGAAGCAGATGACACAACCAAAAGGCGTTTTCCCGATCGATGCCAATCGAATGCGTTTTGAAATCGAATTTGATCCAAATGTCGAGATCCTACCTTTTTCCGTGGAAACAAAAGTTGGCCATCCAAACCACGGATTGAAGATTGTTGCCATGGACGTCGAAGGAAAGAAGATTCAAGTAGACGTTGAGGGCCTTTCAAATCGAACGTATGCTCTTCCGGCTTTGAATCTTGAGAAAGTCGAAAGAATTCAGGGAGCATCGATCGTCGGCACTGAGGTGGTTGTGACATTACCAGACGGAAAGGCTGGAGATTTCGTTCGGCACACGTTTATTATTTCAACCAAATAATACTCGTGGTCGACATTTGGCGAAGCCATCCCTTCGAGAAATGTCGACCTACAAGCAGTTCCTTTTCAGCCTGGCAGGTGCGCTAAGATAATCCCTACAGAA
>CAYNRS010000189.1:0-4832 GCA_964399565.1 uncultured Ignavibacteriaceae bacterium | reverse complement strand
TAGAATGAGCCAGAAACCTGCACCCGGCGTCGTTACATCGCTGTTTTTGAAAGCCTCATAGTCCTGAAGCGCTCCGCCTGTGAACCGTTGGAGTCTCCAGTTGTAATAGTCAACACCATCAGCAGCATGAGGCCCGAGGCTAGGTTCTATAAACGAAATGGGCTTCTTGTCGATAAGGTCAAGAGGCACGGAGAAGATCCTGTACGCCTTCTCGATGGCCGTACCTGCCGGCAATGTTGCGACCGGCGGCGGCACATATTCCGAGACGGTATTGCTTTGAATGACAACGGTGACCGAGTACGATTGTGTCGTCGTAGCGTTCCCCGCCTCATCTGTAGCCGTGATCCTGTAATCGACCGCATATGTCCTTCCGCCAGTAACGAAGAGGCTGCTGGGAATCGTTTGGGACGCATTAGTTACTCCAGAAAAAGCCTGAGAGACCCAGCTGGGGTCCGACGATCTCTTGTATTGAAGTTGGAAGGTTGAGGCGTTGACCGGGGCGTTGCTTGTCTTTATTGCGCTCGCCGTAACAGTCGCATTGTTGGCGGATACTGCACCGTTGAGGATCGTTACAGTTCCAACAGTCGAAGGATTGTGAGAAATGTTCGGCGCGACGTTGTCATACATCAGCGTCAAAGCGGCATAGTTCGCTATCGTCGTGTTTCCAAGGGCGTCCTCGAGATAGAAATACGCGGGATGCTGACCTGGTGTGGAAGGCGACGGGATCTGAGCCGTCCACGCTCCACCTTGCTGTACTGCAGGTACAGAGGTTCCCGGGCTGCCGCTTGTCGGCGTGGAGTCGTATTTGTACCACAACTTCGAAACGCTGAAGCTATTCGAGGGACCAGTCCACATAACAGTGATCGTACTGCTGTTGGTCCAAACTGTGGCGGCAGAACTCGAAAGCCCGGTAGGCGCCCCTGTTTGAATGCTCGTTTTTACCGAATAAGCATTCGTTGTAGCAACATTGCTCGCCGAGTCAGTGGCCGAGATGCGGTACTGGAGGCTGTTCGGCTGGTTGTTCGTGATGAATGCCGAAGCAGGAATCGTCGCATTGTTGTTCAAGCTTGGGAACGCCACATCTGTCCACGTCGCATCAGAGACCTTCTTCCATTGAAGTTTGAACGTAGAAAGACTGATTCCGGAAAGACTCGAGCTCTTACTTGCGCTGGCATTGACGACTGCCCCGGAACCCTGCACAGCGCCGTTCAGGATAACAACGGCGGCAACAGTTGCGGTATCATGTGTGATTGTGGGCGGCACATTGTCGTACTTCAGCGTGACCGTCGCTACGTTGCTAACGTTTCGGTTTCCTGCACCGTCTTCCAAATAGAAATACGTTACATGAACGCCAGCTGTCGGGGGCACAATTTGCGCCGAACCTCCGTTCCCCAGAGGGGTCGCAGTCACAGAATTCCCCGGAACCCCGCTTGTCGGGGCGGAATCGTATTTGTACCAGAGTTTTGCAACCCCCGACGCATCGACCGGACCCGTCCAACCTATGGTGTACGCGGAACCGTTATACCAATCCAGTTGTGCGACAGTGGTAGGACCGGCGTTCAACGGCGAACCTGGGGGTGTTGTGTCAACTCCGTTTCCACTTAAAGTATCTGTGAGGATACCATTGGTGTAATGAGAGTTATCGTCGGTTGTAATTTGCAGAATCGCCTGCTTTCCTCCGATGCTGGAAGGTTGGAACCTCACAACGATATTGCGGCTTGCTCCTGGGTTGAGACTACCTAATCCTCCACCGGAGAGAATGGTGAAGTCTGAAGCATTTGTGCCCGTGATGGCCGTGCTGCCAATGAGGAGGGGCGCGGAACCTGAATTCGTCACAACAATTGTGGAGTCGTACGACGAATTCGGGATCTCACGATCCGGGAATGTCACAGTCCTCACGCTTGATTGCGCAAAAGGAGCTAGAACAGTTTCTACCCTAACGGAGTCCGTATAGCCAGAAAATCCTGCGGAGTTTGCTGAACGCACTTTATAATAATACGTGTTGTTTGCGGCAAGTCCGGTATCCTGATACGATGTTGTATTCGCAGCCAGAGATTTGATTTCCGACCAGGAGCCGTTTCCAAGTTTACGTTCGACCCTGAAGGATTCTTCATTGCTCGAGTTATCTGCCCAAGCGATTGTCGCGGCCGTTGTGTTGAATGTCGTTACTTGCAAACTAGTCGGGGCAAGAGGCAACGTCGCGGGGGTTACTGTTTGGTCAGCGCCAACAGAAGTCTGCGAATTGCTGTTTCGTGCCACTGCCCTGTAGGTATACGTTGTGCCCACAATCAACCCTTTCAGCGTGTCGCTTACATTGACCGCAGATGTCCCTGAAATCTTTATTTTGGGAAGCTTGAATTCTGTCGTCCTGTCAAAATTGGTTCCTTCTCCCCATTGGAAGAACACCACCGTAGCGGTGTCGCCGTTGGGATTGACTGCCGCGTTGACAATAGCCGTGTTCAGCGTGACTCCTGTTACAGGATTCGTTGTCACGCTTGGAGCGCTTGCGGCTTGCGTCGCAAAACTAAAGACCGACGAATAGGGGCTATTCCCACCCGTATTGGTCGCCCGAACATGCCAATAGTAAGTGGTGTTCGCTACCAGTCCGCTAACTGCTCTCGACGTGTCAACAAGCGTCGAGTCGTCAAGAATTATGCCGGTCGCAAACGTTTGATCTGTCCCAAGCTGAAGTCGATACGAAGCAGCTGTTGCAGACGAGTTCCACCTGAGCGTCAAACTCAGCGATTGGTTGGCTGCGCCACTTTGTGGTGTTGCAAGGGCTGGCGCCGCGGGTGCTGCGAGCGCTTCGGTCGTAAAGCTTCTACCGGGAGAAAAGTCACTGTAGCCAACAACGTTCTTTGCCCTTACCCTCCAATAGTACTGAGTGCTGTAGGCAAGGTTGCTAACAGTTCTGGAAGTATCGACGAGCGTGCTGTCGTCCACGACAAAGCTGCCGGTGAATCCGGAGTTCGTGGTCAACTGAAAATGATAGGAGCTTGCTGTCGGGGAGGGATTCCATTGAAGTGCCAACGTCCTGGGTTGATTCGTGCCATTGTCGGCGGGTGTTGCAAGCGAAGGCACTGCCGGCACTGTCGCAGCTTTATTGAACCGAAGGACTGCGCCGAATTCGCCAACTGCAGTCCCTGTGTCGGGATGAGCAAACGAAACGCTGATAAGTTGATTCAGAGTTCCGCTTTGTTGTGGCGTCCAAGTAAGGCCTTGATCGGTAGACCTGAGAATAGTTCCGCGGCTTCCAACGATGATCCCGTTGTCAGAAGCCGGAAAATCTGCCGAGTACAGGATATCGGAGGAGTTACTTGTGATACTCGTCCAATTCAATCCTCCGTCTGTCGTCCTAAGAATTGTACCTCCTGTGCCTGTGACAATACCGGTGGAAGAATTGAAGAACCAACCCCCAATCAGACTTTGAGTAGGCGTGTTGCTATTCAGCGGAGTCCAGTTCAGTCCACCGTTCGTCGTTCGAAGGATTGTTCCCGCGTCGCCGACTGCCACATAGATGTCAGGGTCGATAAGGAATATCCCGTGAAGTGAGCTTGTTGTGTTGCTCGTTTGAACTTGCCAATTGTTTCCCGCATCTGTGGTCTTTAGGATGGTTCCTGTCAGGCCCACAACAACACCAAGGTTTGCATCAAGGAATTCCACTGCACGCAGGCTGTTCGTCGTGTTGCTCGTCTGCTGGATCCACGATCCACCGGCGTCCGTTGTTCTCAGGATCAACCCACCAGAGCCGACTGCTGTGCCAGTGTTTTCATCAGTAAATGAAACCCCCCTCAGTAGTGTCGTTATTCCGCTGTTTTGGGGATTCCACGTAGATCCACCGTCTGTCGTTCTTAGAATCACGCCTGCTCCTCCGACGGCCGTTCCGATGCTTGGCGTTTGGAAATCGACGCCAAGGAGATTAAAGCCCGTCCCGCTCAACTGGCGCACCCATCCCTCCGGAGGAGGCGGCGTTGTAAAAACGATGTTGGCACCAGTCGAAGCTCCGAAGGAGTTCTGTGCACGGGCTCTGAAGTTATACGTCGTGTTCGCTGTGAGACCTCCAATGGGCGCGGTGGCTCCTTGAAGAGAGATCCCCATAACGGGATTTGCCGGATAGGATACTACGTTACCGTATCCCACTGTTTGTCCGTAGTCGTAATCGACGTTTGTGTTCAAACCGTTAGCGGCAACCGTTGCCGAGAGGTCCGCTGTGTTGGAATAAATATTGAACGCTCCGTTTGTACGTATTTCGGCCATTGAGGGGCTGAATCGCTTCAGGCGGATCTCATACGTGCCCGTATCCCCAGAAACAGACGTGCTATAGCGGACATATAATGTCTCCGTGGAAGAAACGGTAAACACTAAATGTTGCGTTGTCGGCGTCGGGAACTGAGCCATGGAATTCAGGAGCCCGCCTGCGCTGTTGTAAATCTGCACAAGGCCCCGCAACGTCGAATTCCCAATCGCTTTTCCGAACACTTCAAGAGTGTCACCTGCTTGCGCGCCAAATTTGAAGAAATCAACATCGCCAACGGGACTAATAGAGCCTAGGACAGCTTCTCCTAATCCAGTTAAATTCGCCGATGCGATTGAATTGTTGGTTTCGTTTTCGGATAAGGCCTCAAGGAAGTTCAGGATGGCGCCAAAGTCCCCAACTGCCAAAGTCGATCGACCGAACGCTGAGAGACCAATAAGACGGTTATAGGTACCGCTTTGTTGCTGTATCCAGGTTGCGCCACCGTCTGAAGTTCTGAGAACGATTCCCCCATCTCCAACGCTAATACCGTCGTTCTGGTTGTAGAATCGAACTCTATACAGATATTGATAGTAGG
>CAYNRS010000188.1:0-4860 GCA_964399565.1 uncultured Ignavibacteriaceae bacterium | reverse complement strand
GGTGGAATGTGGGTTTCCACCAATGCCGGAACGACGTGGTCAAGAACGACATCGCTGTCTGATTCCGTTCAGAGTGTGACGTGCATCGCTCAAGACACAAGGACAGGAAAGACGGCGACGTGGTATTACGGGACCGGTGAATACATATCCAACTCCGCATACGGTGGTGGCAACGCGTTTTATCATGGCGATGGCCTGTTCAAGTCAACCAACGGTGGGGCATCATGGAACAGGCTGACTTCAACTGCAACATTCTCCCCCCAGGCATTTAACATTCCGTGGGATTACGTATTTAATGTTGCGACAGATCCTTCGAACGCCACAGAGGATGAAGTGTACGCTGCGACAGCGAGTACGATCATGCGTTCAACAAACGGCGGAAGCACGTGGACTGCTGTACGGGGTAGCGCTTCAGCGACTGGACCTCTCTACACAGATGTCGCAGTGACGGCATCCGGCGTTGTCTATGCGGCATTGAGTGCCATTGATGTGAATCAGGCCGGAACGAATGCAACAAATAAAGGAATATGGAGGTCCACAAACGGAACTACATGGACGGACATCACTCCGGCGGGATTCCCGACGGTATACAGCCGAATCGTGATTGGAGTAGCGCCTTCAAATGAATCCATTGTTTATTTCCTGGCACAAGGCACGAACGGAACCAATGGTTCCAACCAAATCAATTCGCATCAGCTTTGGAAATACACGTACGTAAGCGGCGACGGAAGCGGATCCGGTGGGACGTGGGTTAATCGCGGAGTGAACCTGCCGAACGAAGGCGGTGCCACGGGTGTTTTTGATACTCAAGGTGGATACGACATGCTTGTTCAAGTGAAGCCAGATAACCCAGATTTCGTTCTCCTCGGCGGGACGAATCTGTATCGTTCAACCGACGGCTTTGCCACGACAACAACCTGGAAAAGAATTGGCGGGTACAACTCAGCTTCAAGTTTTGCTCTTTATCCGAATCATCATCCCGATTTGCATTCCGGGGCGTTCAAAACCGGCACGAACATTTATTATTCGGGCAGCGACGGGGGCGTTGCAGTCACATCCGATGTTACGGCGACGACCGTCACCTGGACCACATTGAATAACGGTTATTTTACCGCCCAGTTCTACACAATTGCGCTCGACCATGGTTCAGTCGGTGATGCGACAGTCATGGGTGGAATGCAGGACAACGGAACATGGGAAGTGTCGAACTCGCTTCTTGCGTCGCCGTGGCAGAACTTGCTCAGCGGAGACGGTGGCTACTGTGCTTACCAGAATGGCGGCGCGGTTGGATTTGTTTCGGCACAATATGCACAGACCTTTAAACTGACGAGCACCGGCTTTGTCCGAATAGATCCTACCGGTGCCAACTACGGACTTTTGTTTATTGTTCCGTTCGCGCTCGACCCGAATAACAACAATATCATGTACCTGAACGGCGACCAGATTATTTGGCGCAACAATGATCTCTCAGCCATTGCGGCGGACAATTCGCAAAATACGAAATCAACGAACTGGGACAGCTTGTCCTCAGTGCGTGGCACGGGCCCGATATCCACCATCGCTGTTTCAACAACCCCTGCAAATATCGTGTACTATGGCACCACGACCGGCGGCGTGTACAAAATGACTGGGGCTAATTCCGGACTCCCGGCGCCTGTGGATATTGGAACGGGAAAGGGTCTTCCTTCAAACGCCCATGTGAGCTGTGTTGCCATAGACCCCACAGACGCCAACAAAGCGATGGTCGTGTTCTCAAACTATGCGGTGAAAAGCCTCTTTTACACAACGAATGGCGGCACATCCTGGACGGACGTCAGTGGGAACCTAGAGCAAAGCTCGGATGGCACGGGGAGTGGGCCATCGTGCCGGTGGGCTGTCGTTCACCGTGGTGGAGCCGGTGTCGTGTATTTTGCCGCAACGAGCACAGGGTTGTATTCAACAACGACATTGAACGGCACATCCACGGTATGGACTCAGGAGGGGTCGAGCGTAATCGGAAACTCAGTTGTTGACATGATTGACAATAGAAACTCCGACGGAACGATCGTGGTCGGAACTCATGGGAATGGCGTTTTTAGTTCAACCGTGATCACAAGTGCGAAAGAGCTTTCCACAAGTATCCCTTCGGAGTTTGAACTAATGCAGAACTACCCCAACCCTTTCAACCCATCGACGACCGTCCGTTATAACATCACAGAGTCCGGTCGCATTCGACTGAACGTCTACGATGCCTCCGGGAAACAAGTCGCAACGCTTGTCGACAAAGAACAGGAAGCCGGCACGTATGAGGCCACGTGGGATACAAGAACACTGGGACAAGGTGCATCTTCCGGTGTCTATTTTGCCAGACTTGTTGCGGGAAATCACGTGCAATCAAAGAAAATGGTTCTTCTGAAATAATTGTGCGGAGCATCGTGCGTCCGTTTTTCCTGATTTTGACGGTATCGCTGTATGGATGTTCAGCAGAAGGAACACTGACTTCCGAGGAACGCGCAAAGCTTGATCCACCTCTCCAGCGACTCTTCTCCGGCGGGAATCCCGACGAAAGCCAGTTCGACGTTTCAACTCTTTCCAATGGTCAAAAAGCGTACAGTGTTATTATTCGTTCATCCAATGCCGACGAGCTTCGTTCTCTCGGAGTTCAGGTAGGGAGCGTCTTCCAGGACGTCATTACGGCTCGAGTGACACTCAAAGAATTGCGTAAGATTCTTTCCCTTCCGGCCGTCAGAGCTGTCCAGACCGGTTCCAGGAACTATCCGCAATGACCCCAAAAGGAATTCGGCGATGAAAATAAGTATGAGGATCGCGCTTCACCTTATTCTGCATTTCGTTTCATTTGGGCTCGTTTGGGCTCAACAGCTGACTGAACATGAGCGAGCAAAGCTCGATCCGGTCTTTCGTTTGGTTATAGAACAGGTGGCAACGCAGACGATATCAAAAGTGACTGCGCCGGCCCGAGAACCTGCGGGATACACGCCAACCGGAGCTCCGCTGTACGATGCGATCATTTACACAAGGGATCCGGAAAGCGTTCGGTCGGCCGGGATTCATGTCAATTCAACGCTCGAGGGTTTCGTGACGGCGCAAATCACTCCCTCAAATCTTGTGACCCTTGCAAAACTCGCTTCAGTCAAGTACATCGACGCAGGTTCAATAAACTATCCCGTCACAGATATCAGCATTCGTGAGATAGGGGCGAACCTGATTCATACCGGATTCGTGAACGGGACGCCATTCACAGGAAGTGGAGCGATTGTTCTTGTTTTCGACACAGGAATTGACTGGAGACATTTGGATTTCCGGAATCCTTTGGACCAGACAAAAAGCAGGATTCTCTTCATCTGGGATCAAACACTCACAGCGCAAGGCGTGGAGACTCCGCCCTCCGGATTTGGCTACGGCGTTGAATACACCAAAACGCACGTCGATGATGAACTCGATGGAACACCGACGAATTTTGTACGCGAAGCCGACATCAACGGCCATGGCACGCATGTTGCCGGGACCGCAGCCGGGAACGGCCTTTCGATACCCGGTAAGTATGTCGGCGTTGCTCCCGAGGCGGATATTATCGTGGTGAAGGGCGGAAATGCTTCATTCCTTGAATCTCGTATGATCGACGCTCTCACGTATGCGCAGAACAAAAGTGCCGCTCTGGGAAAACCGATTGTCGTGAATTGGAGTATTGGAGGACAAGTCGGCCCTCATGATGGTACGCGACCGTATGAGGTTGCGGTCAGCAGTTTCTCCGGCGTCGGTCGTGTTGTATGCGTTGCAGCTGGAAACGACGGCGGAGGTCTCATCCATCGTTCCGGGTCAGTCACTTCTGGCGGAGGAGCATCGATTACGATCAATGTACCCGTTTATGCGCCTGTCGCGGGCACAAGCAACGATCAGTTCCTTCTGGATATTTGGTTTAACAGCAATCCCAACATCTCTGTTTCAGTGACAACCCCCGGAAATCTCTCTTACACCGGCGACGGAGCGGACGGATACGTCGATATCCTGAACGAAACGAGTTCTATCAACGGCAATCGGCACATTCTGATAAACGTTCGGGATCAGACGTTGAACTTGCCGAAAGCTGGTCCCTGGAATGTGACGTTATCGGGTTCAAGCGCTGCCGCCGCGTTCGACGCCTGGCTTGGCGTGAATTCTTTTGCAGCCGCGATGGTCGGGGCAGATAATGCCAAGAGCGTCTCAATGCCCGGGACGGCTCAAGATGCAATCACGGTCGGTTCCTACGTGACGAAATGGTCATGGCCAAGTTATACCGGCGGCTCCTACGTTTACAGCAACACCACGAATCGCACGGGTGACATCTCCACGTTCAGCGGCATCGGGCCGACAGGCGACGGCCGCCAGAAACCGGATGTTGCTGCTCCCGGGCAGGGAATAAGCAGCTCACTTTCAAGCGTGGCGGATACAACCTCTCTCTGGCCGTTCATTCATCCGGGCCAGAAACATTTTATCTCGCAAGGTACGAGCATGGCGACGCCTCACGTAGCCGGTGTTGCAGCACTCATTCTTGGGGCAACGCCCTCATTAACTGCGTCTCAAGTCAAGTCGTTTATAACAACGACGGCAAATACGGACGGTCTCGCAAGTGGCGCTCCGAATTATGTTTGGGGAAGCGGAAAACTTGACGCGTACGATGCAATGGCCAGGTCGGTCGGAATAAGCCTCGGTGGATTGCGATCAACGCTTACGTACGCAGGCGCGGCGCGGTTTTTTATACTCCTGCCCTCGACAAATCTGAAGTTCGCCACACGCTTCAGCCCGCAAATTTCAGGAAAACTCAACGGCGTTTCGTTGTGGTTGAATGGCGGAGCCTCCGCCATCAAAGGAACGGGGAGCCTG
>CAYNRS010000187.1:0-4868 GCA_964399565.1 uncultured Ignavibacteriaceae bacterium | reverse complement strand
CGTGATGATCGGGACCGCATACTCCGAGATTGCTTCACCGACAGACCCCTCATACAGGCTCAGGTCCAGGTTCCCTGCTTTGATGTATTCCACCTGCGCGTTGGAGAACTGAGGAGCCAGCGCATCCCGCAAATTTAACTTGTGACCCTCCCCCGCCAGGAGTATGCGGTCAATGCGTGAAAGGGCAATATTGTCCTGCTCCAGCAACACACGGCTATACAGCGTGTTTTCAATGTTGGCAGACCCCAAACCTTCGCTGATAATCGGAGCAAAATGGAGAAAATTATTGCCCTGCATAAATATCAGCCGGCTGAAATCATGGCCCACGTAAACGATGACGATGACCTCTTCCTCTTGAAGCTCGTAATTCGATCGTACGAGCTCCATGAGTGAAACGTCTGCGCTTTCGATTGATTTGACATTCGGAATTCTTCCGCCGAGGAAGGATCTCAATTCGGTGAGCAGGTCATAGAGCTGAAGCCCGTCTTCTCTCACAACGGCCAGGATACCCGCCGAGGCCGTGGGAATTGTTTCGACAGAATCTATGGCGGGCGGAGACGGCCGATTGGCGGCGAGCTCCGTGATGACCTGCTTTCTCAACTTCGAACCGCTCAAACCGAAATCACTGTCGAACTCGTGGTAGGACACAGCCGGCTCAGAAAGTGCAAACGAGACCGTGTATTTTTCCGAGGGCAAATCTCCGAGAACACCGAGCAGCACGGATGCGTTCGTGTTTCCTTCTTCTGTCGGAGCCTCGGCCGCAGGCCCTGCGGCAAATGCATCGGTAGCCGGAGCCTCGGCAAAGGACGCTTCGTCAGCGGCCGACGCCGCCGCTTGCTTCTCTTCGAATTTCTTGACGAGTGCAACTGTCTTGAAATCGCGCAGCATTACGCGATTGCCTTTCATCGCGAGCTGAACCATCTTCAGTTCAAGCCCGTCAACAAACAGGCCGACTGCAGTTTTACCTTGACCGGGCTGGTAAGGCATTAACGATTGAATCCTCTATTGTGGACGGGTGGATATGCTGTGCAAAACGCAGGCTTATGCATCCGTGGGCTGAATCTGCAGTAGTTGTTGAAGACGACGCTTGTTGTTGGAATAATTCATTGCGTTCTCCAGGGAGATTTTCTTCGCTACATACAAACGACGAAGATCCTGCTCCATCGTCGTCATGCCGCTCTCGAGTCCTTCCGAGATCATTTGATAAATCTCGCCCGTGTTGTTGTTTTTGATCGCGGCTTTGACTGAAGGAGTTGCCAGGAGAACCTCCTTCGCAAGGACACGCTTCCCGTCAAGACTGGGGACGAGTTTCTGTGAAATCACGCAACGCAACGTGTCGCCAAGGCGGTTCCGAACCCTTTCCTGTTCAACCGGAGGAGTCTCACCGATGATACGGTCGATGCTTTCAACTGAGGATGCTGTGTGCAACGTGGAGAAAACTTTGTGGCCGGAGTCCGTTATTTCCAGGGCTGTCAGAATTGTCTCTGGGTCGCGCAACTCGCCGATCATAATGATGTCCGGGTCCTGACGCAGGGCCTGCACCGCCCCTTCCTTAAAAGAAAGCACATCGCGCCCCACCTCCCTGTGGCGAACGATGCACCGGGCGGACTTGTGAACATATTCAATTGGAGACGCAACGACTACAATGTGACCCTCGACTGTCTGGTTATTTGCGTCAATAATCGCATCGAGCGTTGAGCTTTTGCCGGACCCTGTAATGCCGGTAACCAAACACATGCCCTCTTTGGTCGTGGCGAGACTTAGCATCTTTGTTGCGTTAGGGTGCAGCTCAAGGTTCTTGTACGGTCGTATCGTGTTGTTAATGGCACGCATGTTCAGTGCAAGCTGGTCGAGGTCAAAGTAAGCGTCAGCACGGAACCTGCGGAATTCTCCCGTTTCATAGTGAATCATGTGAGAGAAATCGAGGTTCCGGTTTTCATAGAGGAACGACCTCTGCCGCTCACCGATGATGCTCTGAATGAGGATATTCAGCTCGTCTGGCGTGTATTTGCCCATCGTGGCGTCGGGTTTCTTAGAGCCAAAAACTCTATACCATATGGATCCCTGCGACCCGTAGCCTCCCATGTCAATGTCCGAAGCACCCAGCTGGAACATCCTTTGAAGGAAATGATTCATCAGCGCAAGGAGTTTCATCTTCTGCGATTCGTCCATGCGCGTCATGGTATCGCCAATCATCATCTGGCGTTCCAGGCCGACAACCGTAGACGGCAAAGATGACGAGACTTCTTTTAGGATTTTTTGGGCTTCAACAACGTGGGGAGGAGTTTCCATAGGCATGGAAACTGCCGGAGCTGCTGGTTTTGCGGGTTGTTGGGCTTGTTGTGTCTGTACGGCCATCAAATGTGGATAAGTTGGTCCCTGGCGAATTGATTATAATAAACTCCTGAGTTAAATGCAACTTGCTTAAAGGATAGTTTAGAGAGTTTGACTCAACCTATTGAATTTAGTGAGAAACGCAAAAAAGCCCTTCAAAATCGCGAACGAAGTCAATTACTACTGTCTACTTCCATCGGAGGACGATTCGAGTGAGATGTGGTGCTGATTTCGAAGCATATTTCGTGTTCCTAACCGCAGAGCCCGCAGAGATGGCGCAAAGCTCGCAGAGGGTCAAAGCAAATTCCAACAATCCTGGCACTTTTGCCTTTGCGTCCTTTGCGCCTTCTTCGCGAACTTTGTGGTTGGTTCTCAAGTGAACGAGATACTTAATGGAAATGGCACTAAACTCGAGACCGTGGGCATCGCCGTTCACGCGGCAACACAAGAGCATTGTGAAGGTATTACGAAAAGTGTCAAACCGACAAGATCTAAAAGTTGCTTCGGGTCACGTCTCGAACTGGCCGCTTAATGAAACACGTGAGACACTTTTTGACTTATCTCTTCATTCCTTTCCGACCTTGATTCGGAAACTGCATCCGTCTTTCAACAAAATCGAATCTGAATCAACTGGCATAGAAATTGACCCTTTGTTGAGCGCTTATCGAGTTATGGGTAAATCCACAGTTCGGTTAAACAATTCCTTTGTGACAAGGAACAAAGCACCTTTCAAATCAACGTCTCCCGGTCTTGACTATGTCTTGTGTTTTGGCAATCTTAGTACTGTGTTTTCGATGACTATTCCTTGTCATAGGTAGGAACCATGGGTCAAACAATGCTTATCCTTGGCGCTTTTGCACTTCTTTCCGTGCTCACGTTGAGCGTAAACCAGACTCTTCTCACGACACAGACGATTGGCCTCGAAATGGAGTCCAATTTGACGGCTCTTTCCGTCGCTCAGAGCCTCATGGACGAGATAACAACAAAAGAGTTCGATGAACGCACAACAACAGGGCTGAAGATCTATTCGCCTGAGGAAATGACTGAAATTGGGAGTTTGGGACCGGAAACGGGAGAAACAGAGATTGACTGGGTAGATTCGGCATATTACGACAATGGCGGAGCCACAGCACCGTACGATAATGGCGGCAACCTCAGAGATTTTAGGTCAAGAACTTATTATGATGATGTCGACGACTACCATGGCTATAAGCGAAAAGTCTGGGACAACAGGCTTGGATATTTCGACGTGAGAGTGAGAATTCGGTATGTCGATGAAGATACGCCTGACAGTACATCGTCCGTTCGCACAAATCAAAAGGCGATTCGCATCAGTGTTTACCAGTTTAACCTCTCAAAAAATCTGGCAGGAGAGGTTCTCCCGGTTGTTATGACCGACCTTTCCGTGTACAGACGATTTTTCCAGTAGGAGCGTGAGCGAATGAACGTATTGCTTGACTACATCGCCTCGATGATTATTTTCGGCATTCTCACGCTCACAATTGCGCGCATTCAGACTAACATCAATACGACCTTGTACCTCAACACGCAGAGCATCATTACGCAAGGAAATGCGACCTCATTTGCGAGGCAGATTGAATTCGATTTTCTGAAGATTGGCCACAGGACAAGAGGCCAGAAGATTTTCTTTGCGGATTCAACAAAACTCATTTTCAAGGGCGACTTGGAAAACCGTTATGTTCAGGATTCCATCACGTATTCAGTCGGAACCACGGATAACGCGACGCATACATTCAACCCTCGTGACTTTCCTTTGTACCGCTACGAGGGCGGCGCAGTGAACGTTCAACATTTCGGTCTCATTGAGTTCAAATTGACTTTTATGGACTCGAGCTACCAACAGATTCCAATGCCGATAACGACGACAGCCGATTGCGCGTTGATCAGGGGAATAAACTTGTATTTCAAAGTCGAAAGCGCTGAACCGACGATGACGCCGTTCGACACTTTATGGGCCGCTGTTTCCTGGCAGAAGCTCATTTATCCAAGAAATCTGAACAATTTGTACTACTAGGCAGCAAACGTAGTCTTGAGAAATCCGAAACACGAATTTCTAAAACCTAAACAAATTCCAAATCCAAATGCCCAAATTCCAAAACTTTCATGTTTCTGGAATCGAAAATTTGAATTTGTTTGAAATTTCAGAAATGAGAATTTCATAAAGTTCTTTTAATCAAGGATAGCACCATATGGGTAGAGCAGCAATGTTTGTCGTTATGGGATTCGGCGTCGCGTTCGGGTTCATTTCCATCAATATCCGAAACGCCACAGACAGACTCACTGAGTCTCAAGTGGGATACTACAAGTACACCATGGCGCGAAACCTTGCAAGAACTGCCATTCAACGCAGCCTGAGGTATATTGACCTTAATCCAACGGTTGAAAACTACACTCCGCCCACTTCCGGTTCTTTCAACGACGGCAGTTACACAGTTGCAACGGCCATCAACGGAGATACAATGACGCTTACGGTGAGAGGACAATACACCGACACGACCTACTACATGAAAGCA
>CAYNRS010000186.1:3009-4877 GCA_964399565.1 uncultured Ignavibacteriaceae bacterium | reverse complement strand
CGGCGATGTATTTTTCAATGACATGCCATTTGTCGTCAGCTGTTCTGATTTTGCTGCAGGAGCTGCAAATGGGGAGAAGTCCCTTGAGCGTTTTCACATCGCGAAGGGCACGTTCTAAACTCCCAAGGTATACCGCCATGATTCCGAAGAAAACCATGGCTGCAATCCCCGCGACCGCCCCCACAATCAAATGATCCTGGTCGAAGTATGGGACCTCAGGATGAGTAATCAAACCGACAAGCGAATCGAGGTTCGCCATGAAAAGAATGATAAATATGGCGATGGCTATTCGAAGGGCACGCCTTCGTTGGAAAAACCCGAGAAAATTGTTTGTCGATTCGACTAACGTCATGACGATGTTCCTATCTGTTAGAAATGTCCTTCTTCGAGCTTTTTCATTTTCGAGAAATCCAGGCATTTCACCGTCACCATTACGGGACCGTTTCGAAGTAACTTCATACCGTCTCCCTTTGGTTTCACCGACGAAAATCCCTCAGAGCCCGTCGATGTTCAGTTCTAGTTTCAACGCGGCCAATGCTTGATTGACATCGTAGATGAACACAATAAGCGATGCGATAAGGCAAAACATACAAACGACGAAGATTAACCCGATGAACCAGGCAGTTTCGATTTGCCAGAGCGCCGTGAAAAACAACACAATAATCAGAAGCGCCGCTGCCAGGGCGCTCATCGAAGCCAGGGCGATCGCAGCTCGAACCAAACGCGCGCGTTTCCAGAGAATGCGAAGCTGTTGGTGTATAAGCGGCCGCCCGGTGTCGTCAATTGTTGATAATTTCGCGTCGAGAAGGCGTGCCCGGTCGATCGTCCGGCCCAAACGGTTTGTCATCGTCAGCAGCAAAAGACCGATGCCCGAGATGAGAATCACAGGGCCGATGGCTGTCTGCAAAACCGGTATGAGTTCGCTTACCGATCTCACGGTCAGTTTCTTTCAAGGCCCTGGACGGTGATATCATCGACTTCAATCTGAGCGTGGAGTGTTTTATTCTTTGCTGCTCGTGCCCGCTCGCGCAGAAACCATTGAAGGTCAAGGCCGTTGACCTCGGCGACGAAGCGAAGCCATTCTTCTTCAGATGGGTGGATCTCATTGTCAGAGAACGACAGGCTTAAGCCGTCATGAATGAACTTTTCGGCAAGTTCTTTCGTCGCGAACTTTGGCGCCTGTTCTCTCACGTGTTCGTTCTCCAGAATGCCTTGAATGGCGTTTTCGCAGAACCGTTCTTCAAACACGAGAGCTTTTCCAATGCGCATCATCAGCTCTACCTCTGATTCCGTAACTTTGCGGTCCTTCCTAATAAGAAGAAGTAGCCCTCGAAAATAGTTACTTGCGTCAACAGCAGAGATTTTCATATCGTTTCGCCATCCTTTTCTTGACCAGAGAGTAAGTCAGGAACATCATATCCCGCGATAAACAATTTCGAGCATGTGCCGCCCGTAAACTTGTGCTTTTTCTTGCACTGGGAAAACAGCATCCGTACGACCTCGAGGTCCTCAGCTGAGTTCGAAAAGCAAAAATCTTCAAGGTCACCGCATTCGGTGCAATAGTCCTCAGGCCAGGTTTTGCGTTTGCTTGTGACTTCTTTCTTGCGAGGTTTCCGTGGAATATCACTCCGAAGCATGCATGTATTCCTTTTGGGCTGAGTTAAATCAAAGGTTCGAACGAAAGAGACGTGTCAAAGTAATCGTCCACAATGCGATGAACATGAGAATCAGGAGCGCTGTCACCCTCAACACCACCCACTCCAGCGTCAGGTTAGGTTCTTGATATGTAATATCGTCCAACGCAAAATAGCTGAAACACATCGCAACCAGACTAAGCACTGCCAACGCCATCGACATCCTTGCAAGTT
>CAYNRS010000186.1:0-2999 GCA_964399565.1 uncultured Ignavibacteriaceae bacterium | reverse complement strand
AAGTTTTCTTGTTTTTTCCATTGAATTTCTTTTGAGGTTCAGAAATACCACCGGAAAAACACCAGCGCATCATTCTCAAGCACATTTGAAGTCCATGTTAAGAGAGGGCTCTCTCCCAAAGGCAAGGACATATAATTCACTTGCGCTTCGGCTCCGATGCTGAAGCGAGCAGAAACTGAATATTCCATACCCAAAGAAATTCCCGTAAAAAATCCCGTTTCACTTTTCTTCGTCCCCGAATTTGTTGAAGAAACGAACAGCAATCCGGCTCTTGGACCCGCATACGTGTTGAGTGAAATTTCCGGCCAGGTAACGTAGAAGAGTCCCACGCCGAGTTTGAGAAACGACGATTCAATTCCTGGAGAGCTTGACCCCGAATAGGATCTTGACAGTATACCCGCTTCCGGCTCGATGCGAAAATTCGTGTTCGCTTTGATGGGAATGTAAATACTCGAGAGCCCATACGGGCTTGACGAACCCGTTGGGTCGATGCTCACACCAATGCCGATTTTTTTCTCGAAGTCCTGCCCGGAAGCACCCACATCGCCGTGGACGCCAGTTCCTTTTGGATCACTGTCCTGACCGGCGGCGCTATGAATGTCCAAGTCGAGCACGGAGACACTTTTTCTTTGCTCAAGTGCTGGGGGCGGTTTTGGAATATGACCTTTTTCAATCTCCGCAAGCATTTCTGTTGAGGCAGCGTCTCCCAGAGATGAGGCTTCCCTACTGCTTTCCTGAGCGTCCTTTATGTTCCCCGTTGAGGCCGCGGCTGATGCTCTCCCTCGGAGAATTGCTATGGTAAGGCCACCGTAAGTCTTCTCAGTACCGATAGGTGATAGAGCGCTGTTAAATCCTGTCAGTGATTCCACATACCTGCCGTCGTTGTACATTGCGACTGCTTTGTTGTACTCTTCAGTCGCAAAATACTCAATCATCTTCTGTTCAAGTGTCGCAATGCTGCCATCACGGCTCACGCTCGAGGACAAGGCGATCTTCATGCTGTCGTATTCCCCCAATTTACCGTGGGCGTAGGCCATCCTATAATAAGACCTTGCAACTCTTAAGAGTAAAGTAGGGTTGTAATCACGGTGAGAATACTCTTTCACTTCTTGCTTCATCAGCGTCTTTGCTTTGACATAATCTTGACTGGAAATCGAATCATCGTAGAGCAAGTTATAGTCGCTCGCGCAGCCGGCGACGTTGATAAGTGCCAGAACGAGAACAACCGCAGAAAGAACAAGAGGCGGAAAAATCAGCGATTTGTCCTCGGGAAATACTGCCTTCATTCGCGGGTGCTCCTTTCGCCTATCACAAACATGGGTATCCTTCATCGCGTTTGCAAGTTTTCCAGCTCTTTTACGCGCCCACTAATTCGTTCTCTGTCTTTTTCGGAGAGTTCTCCCTTCAGGATTTCTTTCAAATTCCACACGGCACGAGTCGTGTCGCCTCGATTCAAATAGAGATCGCACAGATTGCCGTGTGCGCGTCGCTTGCCAATGTTCCTATATTCCCTGCCAGCTATGAAATCCTCAAGGATTTCTATAGCCGAAGATGTATCTCCTTTTGAGGAATAAGCAGCCGCGCACGAAGGAACAATCGAGGACATCCACGCAGAATCTCCCTTTGTTAACGCAAACTGTCCTGATTGAAACATCTCAATCGTGACTTTCGTTGCCTCTATGATTTCGCCATATCGTTTCTCGGTCCACAACGGGGTAAGTGATTCAGCGCGCAAGGCAACTCTCATTGGATACTGCCGGAGGATTGCGGAGTAGGTTTCATACGATTTTCCGTACTCTTTTCTTCTCTCGTACAGTTGAGCCAGGTATGTTCCTGCTTCGACACGAACCAGTGTTCCTTTTTCGTACGCGGTCGAAAGATATTCATACGCTTTGCTCTCGGTTCCGCTCAACCCGAAAAACCAAAGAATTGGCTGGAGCCACCACGGCGCGGCAGACGTCATCAGATTCATCATCCCCGGACCCAGATAGCGTCGTAACATTGCGGACAAAGTTCAATAAGATCTTCGTGGTAGTTGAAACCCTTTTTTGCTTTGCCGACACTCGAAAAAACGCTCCCGTCGGCGGCAGAGGCAAGTCCAAGATACCCGTAAGCGCCGCCGGCATAGAAAAGAGCGGTCAAATCCCTCGGATCGTTGTCGAGTCTTTGTTCCCCGATTTCAATCACTCGCTCGGCGTCTTGCTTCATCTTTGCCAACGCTTCTGTGTTTTTGATTCCATGTGCAAAAATGTCCGTGTAGTACCGCATGCTGCGAAGAAACAGCCACTTTAACGAAAGGGGATTTCTCGAGAGTTCAGTATGAATGAGTTGATCTGCGAGAGGGAGGTCATGCCTGTTGATCGCCTCGACAACCGCTACGGTCGTGCTGTCATCGAAACGAATCTCGGCGTTGCGGATATGGTTCGCGCTCCGATCTTGTGCTAACGAAAATGCAATGAATACTACGAGCACCAACGCCAGAGATGTTTTGCGCATTGCTCCAAACCGCGTGTTTCTTCCAATGAACCGACGTCGCCGGTTAAGTTGAAGCCCCTTGCGTCTGATTTGCCAGGTACCTCTCCAACCCCATTTGTTCAATCTGTGCGCGTTGTGTTTCCGCCCAATCCACGTGGCCTTCCTCCATGTTCAGGATCTTTATGAGCAAATCGGCAGTTGCCTGGTCGGCCACTTTATGCGCAACAGTAATTCCGTCGTTATACGCACGGATTGCTGATTCCTCGGCCTCCTGGTCTCTCGCGATCATATCCGGCGCCGTTTTCGCAATCTTCATGGGGTTGAGTTTCGCGACTTCAGGCCTGCCCTCCAGAAAAAGGATTCGCTTGATGAGCCATTCGGCATGATGCATCTCGTCCCTTGCCTGACTTTCGATGGCCTTGTGGAGTTTGTCGTATCCCCAGTTCTCGCACATTTCCGCATGGACCATGTATTGGCTTATGGCGCTTAGTTCATCTGCCAAAAGTTGGTTGAGAACGGAGATG
>CAYNRS010000185.1:1009-4890 GCA_964399565.1 uncultured Ignavibacteriaceae bacterium | reverse complement strand
CATCTCGACACCCTCGGGCAGGCTCGGGCCGCGCGTGACGATGGCCTGCTCGGCCATAAAATCCACCAACGCCGCGTAGGCGGCCGGCTCGGGCGACTCGGTCCCCACGTAGAAGACGTTTCCCTTCCCGAATACGTTATGGGTCACCGCCGGTTTGCCGGCGTAGTAGCCCTTCTCATAGGTGGCGAGCGTGGCGGCTATCTTGGGCTCGATGATGTCGAACCAGGCGCGCGCGGGAAAACTGACGCCCTCCGGCGTGACGATCTGCTGTTCCTGGTTGATGTGCGGGTCGAAGTCGTGGATTTCAATCCCCGCCATTTCGCGGAAGACTCCGGGCCAACAGGAGTAAATGGCTGGGTGCTGCAAACGACGGCATTGTCGCATTACCGATCGTTCGAAAAGCGCATGAAATCGACCCGAAGAATTACGATGTGTTGTTGGGCATCGGCATTTACAATTACTACGCAGAAGTTGTACCCGACAAGTATCCCGTCGTCAAGCCTTTTATGATATTCTTTCCGAGCGGAGACAGGAAAAAAGGGCTCGAGCAGCTCGACCTTGCCGCTCGGTATTCGAAATACGCGAAGACCGAGGCAACATACTTTCTTATGCAAAACTACTTTGTTTTTGAAAAAGACTACTTGAAGTCGCTGGAATTGGCAAAACAGCTCCACACGCGCTACCCGCGAAATCCTTTGTTTCACCGTTATCTCGGCCGGTGCCTCGTGAGCGTAGGATTTCTCAGTGAAGCAAACGAAGTATTTCTTGAAATCGAAAAACGGTTCTATGAACGGCAGTCGGGGTTCGACGTGTACGACGGACGGGAAGCGTACTACTACCTGGGAAAATACGATTTTCTTGCGGGGAAACTCGAAAAAGCAATGTTCAATTTGTTGAAGTGCGATTCACTTTCACGGAAGATCGACAAGGACGGGCCCTCGGGATTCATGTCTCTCGCAAACCTTTTGATGGGGATGGTCTACGACCTTCAGAACAAGCGCGACTATGCTTTGCGACAGTACAGGAAGGTGCTCGCGATGAAAGAATATGAAACTTCACACCAGGAAGCGAAAAGGTATTTGGAAAAACCCTACAAGAGGATTCGATGATCTTTCAGATCCTCGCTTTTGGTGTTGTTGCGGCTGTAGCGGAAATCCTGGGAGGCGTCCTTGTCACTTCCCGGAAGAAATGGCCCAGGCGCGTTCAGGAGACCTTTCTTGCTCTTGGGGCGGGTTTCATTCTCGGTCTCGTCTTCCTCAAACTCATCCCGGCCAGCTTTGCGACGTTGGGCGAAAAGGCTGCGCTGTATATGTTGGCCGGTTTTGCAGTGCTGCATTTCTTTGAGCACGCTATCGTCGGCCATCTCCATTTCGGAGAGGAAATCCATGAGGACGTCATGGTTTCGAAAGCCGCGAGCGTTTCTGCGTTCACCGGACTGTTTATTCATGCGTTCTTTGACGGGCTTTCCATCTCTGTGGGGGTACAATTTGACGCTTTCCTTGGCATGCTTATCTTCATTGCTGTTTTACTTCACAAGTTTCCCGAGGGACTGACGATCGGGTCAATCATGTCTTCAGGTCACTATCCAAAAAAGACAATTCTCTACGCGACCCTTGGCATTGGATTAGCGACGATCCTCGGGACGTGCACGGTGTTCCTGTTTTCAAGCGTGGACGCTCACGTCACAGGAATGGCCTTCGCATTTGCGGCTGGCACGGTTCTGTACGTTGGGGCAAGCGACCTTATCCCCGAAATCAATAAATCCAGGGATCGCATTCCGCCGCTCGTTGTATTCCTTGGAATGGTGTTATTCTACCTGAGTGAGAAACTTCTGGAAGGATTAATGAGGTGAGGCGACCTTTTGAAGGATCAATAGGCTTTTTCCAGTCATTCGAAAGGTTAACTCAGCAACGATGGTATCTTGGTTGAACCTTCGGAAGGTCCTAGAATGTTGTGCCCAACGATACTCGATGCAACGCCCCGATTTTGCCGTAAGAATTGAACGCGTAGTCGAACCTGTAATCGCCCGAGAGAATCCCACCGCCGAGAGAAAAACCTGCAAGTCCGGCGCTCGTCCCGAGTTTGAGTTCCTTCCTTTGTTCGTTGCTATAGCCAACTCTGAAGCGGACTGACTCGCTCATCAGAAATTCTGCCCCGAAGGAAAACGAGTTCAACCGCTGAAAAACGGATTCCTGCGACTCGTTGAGTTTGTGGAAATTCACGTTCAAAAAAACGGGAAGGTGTTCCGGCCTTTTGGTAATGCCGATTTTCACATCAAGCGGGAGTGGCTCGCGTACTCCCGCGTAGGTACTGAGTTGCCTGCCGATGTTGAGAATACTCGCTCCAATCGTGATATTCTCGGACGGGATTGTATAGAGATAGCCCAGGTCGATGGCCATGGCTGAAGAACGATAATTCGCGATCGAGGAATAAATGACTTTCACATTTGCCCCAATGGAACTTTCTCCATCGAGGGGAGTTGCGGCACCGGCTACAAGCGCAAATTCTGTTGCGCCGAAACTTCCAAGGTTGTTCAGAAACTGGTCGGTTTGAGTAAAAGTCCCATAGCTGATGAACGTGATGCCAGCGCCGATGTTCCCGATTCCTTCCGCGTATTGAGAGAAAGAAATATTTCCAGCGTTAACGTCCATCAAATGTTTGAGGAACCCGATAGAGCCGGAAGGTTTTTCCACAGTTGTAAGAGCTGCGGGATTGTAGAACACGACGTTCGGGTCATTAACCATAGAAACAAAACTGCCATTAAGAGCAGCTGCCCTCGCGCTCACGTCATTGCGCAGGAAAGCATATGTGCCAATACCCTGTGCCAGAGAGATAACTTGGTGCGACATGGTTACAAGTACCACCAGTGATAATCTCATAATAATAAGTTACCGAATTAAGTGACGAAGTTCAAATGAACAGCATAATGTGCGCTTGTCATCGCAAAAGAGCGTCTAAAACATACACACGTAAGTCTGCAGAAAATTCATATTGCCTCAGGTAAGATAATTCTTTACCATTTGCTGGGAGGTAACCAAGGCATTAGCATGGGCCGAATCCTCCGAAAGTACATCGTGCGTTCTGTTTCAGTCTTCCATCCACCCTATTGTTTAGGTCGCGGATTCCGCCTTCCTCTCGTGCTTGTCTTTTTTGTTCCGCCTTCGTTGTTAATCCGACCGATGTACCTTGCGGTACGAAGGAGCTTTGTTCGGCTGCTTGCCTTTCTGTCGATTGTTCTAACTCTTCTTGGTAACATAACATTTGCCCAGACGAGCGATTCCCTGAACTGGTTTCCGTACGGAACCGGTGACATGTGGGAATATTGGGTCAATGATGGGGTTACCATTGATACTGCGCAGATCATCAACATCAAAGATTCGGTTTCTTCAGACAGTAAAATTCATTTGTCGCGATATCACAGATTCATAAATCCGACCATGTACACCTCTAACTCTGACTATATAATAGACAGCGCGGCCGGCGAAATTTTTGGACCATCCTTCCTACTTTCCAATGTGCTTATCCTTAGGGTGAGTGCTAAACAGCGAGAACAATGGGTGATGCACGACAATAATGCGCCTCCTGGCGGTTTTAGATATGAGATGGCACGGATCAAGGAAGTTTATCAGGGGATGCTACTTGGTCGAATTACGACATTGATGCAAATGCATTATTATTTAGCTCAAGATTCCACAGACACACTGGGCCTAGACCGGTATTGGGACACTTTGGCATATGGTTTTGGTTTGGTGGAGAGATTCTCTGCAGAGCCCGGCGGTTATTGGTATCGTCTCAAAGGAGCAGTTATCGAGGGTGTCTTGTACGGGGATACGACGCGCGTTGTAACATCTGTTGATGATGATAACCGACCTCTGCTGCCT
>CAYNRS010000185.1:0-999 GCA_964399565.1 uncultured Ignavibacteriaceae bacterium | reverse complement strand
TTTAACGCTTCAACGACAATTCAGTTCAAGCTGAAGAGCTCCCACCATATTTCGCTTACGATTTATGATTTAATGGGACGGGAAATAAGAAAATTGATCGACAATGCACAACTTCCTTCGGGCGAGCACAAGATTCTGTGGGACGGAAAGGCAACTTCAGCCGAAAGTGTCTCTACTGGAGTCTATTACTACCGGCTTTTTGGCGAGGGCGTTGCCCTTGCTCGTTCAATGATTCTACTCAAATAACTTTTTATCAAAGGAGGGTCGCTATGAAAACGTTCGTATGTGTTTTGGCGATTTGCTTTATCACTGCTTCGACGCAATCGTTGGCACAGATCGAACCGTCGTGTGCCACAGTTCCTCCGCCAGGGGAATCGATCAACCCCACAGAAACCCATGGGATTTATCTTCCGGCCCAAGGGGATCTGAGAGTGCTCGTTGTCTTTGCCCGCATGAAAGACGATACTGCACCTCATTTCGATTGGGCGGTTGGAGGTGATCCGTATAATTTCACCAGTTGGATTGATCCGACGATGCAAACGGGTTCGACCGATTTCGTGAATTTCACAAACTATTTCAACCAAATGTCTCGTGCATGGTACCGCGTGATTGGAACATCTGTCTCGGTGGAAACTCCCCAAAACGCATCATATTACGGGACGAACTATTATCTCGCCAACAAAGATGTGCTTCAACAAAAGGTGGATCCGCTGGTAAACTTTGCGGATTTCGACAACTGGACATTCAACTCGAATTACAATCACTCAAACCAACCTGACGGGACAGTCGATATCATCGTAATGATCTGGAGAGGTCATCCCTTTGACAGTCCTGACTTCCGGTGGGGTGGCATAGCAGAACTTGGTAGCAGCACGCAATACACTGTCGAGGGTGGAACGAAGACAATCGAGACTTACTTTGGAGGTGGCATTGGTTCCGGTGTCACCGTGCATTACGTTAGTAATGGCATTCGAGAGTATTCTTTCCATAGTGCTGTTC
>CAYNRS010000184.1:0-4892 GCA_964399565.1 uncultured Ignavibacteriaceae bacterium | reverse complement strand
AGAGATGAGGCAGAGATTCGCGGACATCGTCGCACGTACATCGGTTCGCTTCCGGGCAAGATCATCCAGTCCATGAAGAGAGCGGGCGTTGTCAATCCTGTAATTCTCATGGACGAGGTGGATAAGATGAGCATGGATTTCCGCGGCGACCCGTCTGCCGCGCTTCTTGAAGTCCTGGACCCGGAACAAAATGTGGCCTTCAACGACCATTACCTTGAAGTGGATTACGACCTGTCGAAGGTCATGTTTATTACAACAGCGAACGTGCGATACGCCATTCCCCTCCCGCTTCAGGATCGAATGGAAATTATCGAGTTGCCCGGCTACCTCGAACATGAGAAAAAAGAAATCGCCAAGCGGCATATCATTCCGAAACAGTTGAAAGAGCATGGTCTTGAGGAGAAGAAAGTCAAACTGACGGACTCGGCGATTGCGAAGATAATTCAGGAATACACCCGGGAAGCAGGAGTGAGGAACCTCGAAAGAGAAATCGCCTCTGTGTGCCGGAAAGTGGCGAAGGATCTTGTGTTGGCGAAGCAGCAAAATGGAAAGAAAGAACACAAGACACAAACCCCGCATGGGGTAAACGAGGAAAAAATCGAGCGCTACCTCGGTGTTCCGAAGTTCAGAAAGAAAGCCGCAGAACGGGAGCGCCGTGTGGGCTCTGTAACAGGGTTGGCGTGGACGAGCGTGGGCGGCGATATTCTTAATGTGGACGTTACCATCATGCGTGGCGGCGAAAAACTGACGCTGACCGGACAGCTTGGCGATGTGATGAAAGAGTCTGCGCAAGCTGCGTTGAGCTATATTCGTTCGAATGCAAGAAAATTCGGCGTCGACCCCGAGTTCTACAAGTCAAAAGAGATACACATCCATCTTCCCGAAGGTTCGATTCCCAAAGACGGCCCTTCCGCAGGGTTGACGATGGCAATGGCGATAATTTCTGCGGCAAGCGGCAGGCCGGCGCGCAACGATATCGCCATGACCGGGGAGATTACTTTACGTGGGAATGTTCTCCCCATCGGTGGGCTGAATGAAAAATTCCTTGCTGCTCAGCGAAGCGGCGTTACAAAGGTGTTGATACCGAAAGAGAATGTAAAGGACTTGGCTGAAATCCCGGATAAAGTGAAGGAGGGACTAAGAGTCATTCCTGTGGAAACCATCGAAGACGCCATGCAGCATGTTTTTGATGTTGCAAAAAAAAAGCGAAAGTAGAATCCAGTTGATTTTTCCTCGGGATTTCCCCATTTTGACATACTCCATTTTTCATTCTAACTTTTCAGTTTGATTTAACCGATGTCTTACCAGGTTACTGCCCGCAAATGGCGGCCGATGGTTTTTGAAGATGTCGTCGGCCAATCGCACGTTACCAGCACACTGAAGAATGCTCTCGCCGCAAAACGCGTTGCTCACGCCTACATTTTCAGCGGAACCCGCGGAGTTGGCAAGACAACAACAGCACGGATCCTCGCAAAGGCACTGAACTGTCTCTCTTCCGTCAACAACAACCCGGATAACATATGCGAGGTCTGCGAGGAAATCACTTCCGGGCGAAGCCTTGACGTTATTGAGATTGACGGCGCTTCCAACAGAGGCGTAGAAGAAATCCGAAACCTGAGAGAATCCGTCCGCTACACGCCGACGCGCGGGAAATACAAGGTCTACATTATCGACGAAGTACACATGCTGACAAAGGAGGCGTTCAACGCGCTCCTGAAAACCCTTGAGGAACCGCCGCCGCATGTGCTTTTTATCTTTGCCACGACGGAAGCCCACAAAGTGCCGATGACTATTCTCTCGCGCTGCCAGAGGTTCGACTTCCGGCGCATCGCTATTGACGAAATCATCAACCGACTTCGCCACATAGCCGATGAAGAAAAGGTAAAAATCGAAGATGATGCACTGATGACGATCGCCAAAAAAGGCGATGGCTCTTTGCGGGATGCCCAAAGCATCTTCGACCAGGTCAGGTCGTTCTGCGGTAACGATATCAAGACTGAAGAAGTTGTCCGCGCGTTAAATGTGGTAGACCAGGAATTCTTTTTCCGTGTCACTTCGATCATTGCAGCCAAAGATGCGCGGGCTGGGATTGAGCTCGTTGACGAAATCGTCAGAGGGGGCTGCGACCTGAGGGAATTTGTCGGCGGGTTGGCGGAACATTTGAGAAACCTTCTTATCGTGTTGACAACAGGTTCGACACAACTCATCGAAACTTCAGAGCCCTACAAGAAACGCTACGAGGGTGACGCAAAAGCATATGCAGAACAGGATATTATCCGCCTCATGAAGCTTGTCAATGAGCTGGAGTCGACCATTCGCTGGGCCCCGCAGCCTCGGTACAAGCTCGAAGCATCGCTCCTCCAAATGATCAAGATGGACGGCTCCGTCAACATCAAGGATCTTCTGCGCCAGATCGATAGCCTCAAAAAAAAACTTGACGACAATAACAGCACTCAGACGATAAAGGAATACAGTGTTGAGAAAAAGACGATTCCTTCGTCTGCGGAAGTGAAGGTCATCGGTAGTGTGAGTGCGGGCCCCCTCAAAGCCTCGTCTCTTGTTGCAGCCGCGGTGCGTTATGACGACGTACATCCGGTTTCCTCTTTGAGTTTCAGCGGAGCGCCCTTAGGAGGGGCAGCGCCGGAAGCTCCACAACACGAGTACAAAGTATCGAGGGAAACTGTTGCTCAACGCTGGCCGGATTTTGTCAGCGATGTCCGTAAGACGAAAATTGCCATAGGCACAACGCTCAGCGAAAGTCATTTTCTGGAATCAAACAACGGCACCGTGCGTATCGGTTGTCCTGATGAATACCACCTCTCCTCCCTCAGGCGGAACAAGGAATTCCTGGCGGAATCCTTTCAGCGGGTAACCGGCATGCGTGTGAGTATTGAACCCGTGATCGCGATTGATGGGCCGAAGGCGGATCCCGAACAGAAAAAGACTCAACCACCAGCGAGCAAATCCGAGAATGGCGCCAGCATCGAGGTCCATCCCGTTATCGTTGCCATCAAGCGTGAGCTGGGTGGAAGGCTTGTACGGTAGGGCCGCATCGAAAAATGAAAACTCTCAAACTCTCCTTTCTCGTGGTCGCGCTTTCCCAGGCTGTGTCTGCTCAAACGGTGGGTAAGTACGCCGGAGAATTCATGGCAATTGGCGTGGGTGGAAGAGCGTTGGGTCTTGGAGGAGCGTACGCGGCTATTGCCGGCGATGCAACGGCCGGTTATTGGAACCCGGCAGGTTTGGTACGGATGAATTACCCCGAGGTCATGCTCATGCATGACGAGCGTTACGCCAGCCTTATGAACTATGATTTCGTCTCTGTCGCCATTCCTTACGGCCCGGACGTCAGCCTTGGATTGAGTTTGATCCGTCTCGGGGTCGATGGAATCCCGGATACGCGAAACGCCTGGATTGACAATAACGGAAACGGGATTTTTGATAACGTGGATCGCCTGGATTACGACAAGATCAGCTACTTTTCTTCGGCTGATTGGGCTCTGTATCTGACCTACTCCGTTAAGGTGGACGAACAGCTTTCGTACGGCGCAAACGTCAAATTTATCAGGAGAGACCTCTCAGACCAATCGGCGATCGGCGTCGGTTTCGATGTTGGCATCCTGTATTCGCCTTTTACCGATTTCTTTCTTGGGATGAACGGACAGGACCTCACCACGACGTTGATTTCGTGGTCGACAGGAAGGAACGAGTTGATTTCTCCCACCGTCAAGCTCGGCTCGGCATATTTCCTGGATCTTTTCGGCGGAAGGTTCGCGCCGACGATTGATGTGGATCTTCGGTTTGAGAACAGAAGGTTCGCTTCCGTCGCAAATGTTGGACCCATCAGCCTCGACCCGCACGTCGGGATGGAGTATGAGTTTAGCAATCTCGTGGCGCTCCGGCTTGGTTATAACGACGTGAAACAAGTGAGCGTGGGGGCCGGCGTTCACCTGCGAAAACTCGACATCGACTACTCCTTTGCCCGATTCGGCAACAGAGAACTCGATGATACCCACCGCATTTCCCTTCGGTTCATTCTGCAGGAAGAACGCTACCTGAGAAGCCCGGAGTAAACGAATGCCATTCTGAGAAATTCCGCTTCGCTCTAAGGTTGACTTGTTAGCGGACGGAATTAAAAGTCCCGCGGATTTCGGCTCCAAGGCTCAAACCCCTCCGATTTCGACTCCGAACAAAAAACAAAAGCCGGATTCTGTCCGGCTTTTCGACTTCTTCACAATAAAACAGCAGTGTTACTTCGTCGTCATCACAAACACTCCATTCCAACTCTCTGGCGGCGGGTTGAGTTGATACAGGCCTGCCCGTTCAGCATAAATCTGCGCAACATGGCACTTGGGGTCGAGCTGGTGCGCTTGATTGAAATAAGCGATCGCCTCATCCCACGTGCGCTTACGATAAAGCTTCAATCCCTCGTGATACAACTCAAGCGACTGCTTTTCGCCGTCAGATAACTTCACACTTGTAGTTCCCAACAATTCAAAAACCTTCACCGGCTCTGTTTTTCCTTTCACTTGAAGCAGGTCGAGTTCGCGCACAATGACTTTCTCCTTCACCTGAGCGTACGTAGATTCGCTGATCATGATGGCCGAATGGTATTGCTTATTAGCCCCCTCCATGCGCGAGGCAAGGTTCACACTGTCGCCGATCACAGTGTAGTCAAACCGGTCTTTGCCTCCAATGTTCCCCACGATTACCGTTCCCGTGTTGACGCCACAACGACAGCTGAGTTCTGGTTTTCCCTCTTTTTTCCACTTTGGCCGGAGTTCGGCCAGTTTTTTCTGCATTTCCAGTGCAGCGACACATCCGCGGTAGGCATGGTCTTTCTGAGGCAACGGAGCGCCCCAAAAGGCAATAATAGCGTCGCCGACATACTT
>CAYNRS010000183.1:0-4894 GCA_964399565.1 uncultured Ignavibacteriaceae bacterium | reverse complement strand
TCGCAGTGAGCCCGAGGGCCAATGCAATGGCGGGTCCGGCAAGTGAGATTCCTGCCTTTTTTGACAGATTTCTATTGAGCGGAGAAACAAGAAGAAACCCACTGTCGGCAAAAACTGGAATCGAGATGAAATAACCGATGATTCCCATTGCAGAAGTAACTCGTTGCCGGCCGATGATATTCAGAACGAACTCCGCGAGTGTTTGTGCAGCGCCAGAATTCTCCAAAAAGGTTCCAATAATGATGCCGAAGATAATGACCAGACCTATTTTTCCTAGCGTGCCGCTGAAACCGTCGTTTATCGAGGTGAGGATGTTCTCCAGAGACATTCCGCTTGCGATTCCATAGAGAATCGATGCAATAAAAAGTGACAAGAAAGGATGCACATTGTAACGCGTGGTGAGGACTACTATGATGAGAACCGCAACGAGGAGAAGGATGACTGTCATGTAAATCGTGGTGTGAGTATCGGCGAGAAGTTGGACATCTCTATTCTTCACCCTCGATGCTTGCTGAAGGAATTCGCTTGAGCAGATCGCGCAACTCGCGTTCATTCTCCTGTCCAATCGTAAAGGCGTCGACAAAATCGAGGCCGAGTGCGAACCGTAGGCATTCATCCACTCTGCCCCGTAGTCGACCTGCGCCAAAGATCTTCATCCCGATGATGCCTTTCCCATCCTTGTGCATCTCTCGGAGAACTCTGGAAACCGTTCCCACATCGTTATCCATCGAAACACCAGCTGGATTGATACGAGCGAGATCGATCTGAACCCAATCAGTTTTCGAAGCTGTTTCTAATGCTTCGAGCGTGTGGCAGGATACACCATGTGAGCGGACGATGCCATCTTCACGAGCTTCTGACAACACATCCATAGCACCTTCATTTTCAGAGGGCCAATCGGAATCCATCATCATATGCAGAAGCACGATATCGAGATAGTCTGTGTTAAATTCTTTCCTGAAGCGGTCGAGGTCGGCTTTCATTTCTCTCGCCGTGGATGCGTGTGTTTTAGTGAGGATAACCGCTTTTTCGCGGGGAATTCGCGTAAGAGCTTCTTTCAAATGAGGGTGAGTCCCATATTGATCTGCTGAATCCCAAAAATTCACACCTTGGTCATAAGCAGCTTGGAGAAGGTCAGCCAACCCGCGAATGCCGAGTTTGTCTGTTTGGTTGGACCGCCGACCAAAACCCTGCGTGCCCGTTCCCATGGCAAGCCGTGATGCTTTGATGCCTGATTTGCCAAGTGTGACGATATCGTTAGCGTTCTTGGCTCGTCTTGTCCTAGCGAGCAGACTCTCAAGCGGAGCAATCGCAAGACCACCCGCCGCCGCAACTGAACCCCGCAAAAAGTCTCGTCTTCTGATGCTTCTCTCCTCATTTTTGCACCTCAATTTGAACCGTTTCAATGTTCAAAAGAATTTTCCTATATTCAAGTCATCATTCGAGTTTTCGCAAATTCTGGGAATGCCTATCTCCTTATTCTAAGTTCGTTGACGACTCGTTGCACACTGATTTGTTCTGCCAGAACCTGAATCCCGTTTAGCGGGGACAGCAACAGTTCCATCTTCTGCCCCTTTCACATCGATAGTGGCCGACATGGATACTTCAAGGTCAGTTGCTGCCAGCCCGACCCCGTTCTCATTTCCCCCTTCCGAAGTGGGAAAGACAAAAGGGTCGGGGAACTATGCTGAAGCTGAAATTATGAGCGTTCAAATACACATTAACGAAAAGACAGTCATCGCAAATCCTGGTCTGTCCCTCTTTGACCTCGCAGAATCTGTAGGCATCTACGTTCCTACGTCATGCAAAAAGCAGGGAAAATGCCGGGAGTGTCTCGTTGAAGTGACTGAAGGGTTGGACCTCCTTTCCGTTCGAACTCCGCAGGAAGCGCATTTGCAGGAAAGATTCCGACTATCATGTCGAACCTATGTCTCGCGAACCGACGGCGCAATTCGATGTCACACCATGCGGAGGGGGTTGCTAAAAATCGAGCGACGCGCATTCAACTTACCGACTGCGACGCAAAGACTGAAGCTCGACCCCTGTGTCACGCGCAAAGGAAACAAGATTTTCCTGGACGAGGTTGAAATTGACGAATCCAATGGGCCGATTTATGGAATAGCCATGGATTTGGGGACGACAACAATTGTCATGCGGCTTCTGAACCTGGAGACAGGTGAGATCGTCGCTGATTCCTCATTCGAAAATCCGCAAAGGTTCGGCGGTTCTGACGTCATGTCGCGCATCCAATACGACACGGACCACGATGGAAAACTCTTGCAGCGAACACTTGCCGGTTATGTGCGCCATGCAATCGAGAGGTTTGAAGTCGATCCAAAATCGATTTATGAAATGGTCGTTGCCGGCAATTCCACGATGCGAGATCTTTTTTTCCGGCTGAACGTGTATTCCATCGGACAGAATCCGTATAGGTCAATCACGGAACTCGATGTTCGTGACGGAAAGCGATCCACGACGAGTGTTTGGCAACGTCCCGCCCGCGTCCTCCTGCGAATGAATCCCAGGGGACGTGTTTATGGATTGCCGGTTATCAGCGGCCATGTTGGCGCCGACGCAGCTGCATGTATGCTCGCCACGGACATCGCAAATGAAGAACGCCTCGTCGCTCTTATGGATATCGGCACGAATACTGAACTGATCCTTGGAAACAAACACAAGATACTTGCAGCCTCGTGCCCCGCCGGACCGGCTTTCGAAGGGGGACAAATCACCTGGGGAATGCCCGGCCTTCCCGGCGCTATAGAAAAAGTCCGGATAAGCTCAGATGGTTCTGCGGCTTGCCAAATAATCGAGGGTTGCGCCGCCGAGGGCATCTGCGGCTCCGGACTCATCGACACACTTTCGGAATTGTTACGCACCGGCCGGATGAACTCTCTGGGAAGGTTCGAGGACGGGATGAAGCAATTCGTGCTTGGTGAAACTGACGACCAGTCGATTTATATTGATGAAGCAGACATCAATGAGCTGGCACAGGCAAAAGGAGCCAACGTCGCAGGACTTCATGTGGTCTTCAATAAATATGGCGCACGGTTTGACGACGTTGATGTTTTTTATCTCGCCGGAGGCTTTGGCCGTAACCTCGACGTTGAATCATCAAAGCGAATCGGACTGACACCGAATATTCACGATTCAAAGATTGTTCAGGTTGGAAACGCAGCGATTGAAGGCGCGTGCATTGCTCTGCTGTCGAAGACGAAAAGAACAGAGTTGGAAGAAGCTGTCGGAAAGGTCGAACACTGCCGGCTCGAGACAGATCCGGAGTTCTTTCATTATTTTGTTGAGGGCTGCCAATTCAATCCCGTTGAATCATTGCATGCAACAGTAACGTCGAAACGATGAACGAGCCCAAAGCTCCAATAGCGATTTCTGAATTTCTGGAAAGAAGTCCCGACGTCGACGTCCAGGAAGTCGAGTATAAACGTCTCCTGGGGTATCCATCAAATCACGAGTTGGAAGGTCGTGCAAAGGAGCTCGCCCGGTGGGCGCGTCAATGGTATGGGGAAAACGGCAATCCCTGGTTTTTTGCGCGCAATGTTGCCGAACCAACAATGGTGGATGGAGCAATCTATCTCGACGGAGCGGTTTTTTCCTGCAAAAGGCTCAGCAATCGACTGGAACAAGCGCAGGCGAATTCTGTTATGCTTGTTGCCGTCAGTGCGGGAAAGAAATGCGAAGAAACAGCGCGACAACTGTGGAATGAAGGAAAACCGGACGAGTATTTCTTTCTCGAGGTCTACGGCTCTGCCGTAGTGGAACATCTTGTTGCGCAAGTCTCCTTCCGACTCTGCGAAATCGCTGACCGGCAAGGCTATGCAGTTCTCCCTCATTATAGCCCGGGTTATCCTGGATGGACGATTAAAGAACAAGCGGCTTTATTGAATCTGATCACGCAAAGCGGTCGAATCGAGCTTCCAGAAAGGGTCGAGGTGCTTGAAAGCGGAATGCTTCGGCCGAAGAAATCACTCTTGGCGGTCTTTGGAATTTCGAGACACTTGGAAAATGTGCAGCGGTTGACAGAAATGATCCCTTGCACAACTTGTTCTTTGCCGGCTTGTCAGTACAGACGAACTCCACGGAAACGATCGTTGCCTCAGCTTGAAATGACTCGTAATCTCGTCTCAGGGAAACTGTTAAGAACTAGTGCTGTCCCCAAAAAGTAATCTTGTACTTTCACAAACGGTTAGGTCACGATGTGGCGCAAAAATCGACCCCCTTTCTTTCCCCCTTCCAAAGGAGGAGAAATGAAAAAGGGGTCGGCCGAAAACTGACAATATCTTGACTTGCGAAATTCAGAAAACAAGAAAAGTAATTTGAACTGGCACTGGAAAGAGGGAACATGTGAAATTGCGAAAAATTCTTTCGACGTTAAAGGGCTGTATGCAAGCATTTCGTGACCTCACCCCTCTCCTATCCAGAACTAAAGCTTGGTCGGGGGAGCGAGTCAAAAGTTTCTGGATCTGGGGAGAGAAAATAGAATTGCACAATCTTGTGGGGTGAGATCAAAGCTTTGACGGTAACTTCTTTTTCTCGGAACCTGAAAGGAACTTCATGACGAAACTGTGCGACATTAATCAATCAGCAAAAGAAAAGCTTCCCCCGACGTTTGCCGACAAATCCGGCATCGGCGTGCACTACATTGATGCGTTCATCAAGCCGATGAACAAGACTCTTGAGGACGGTACACGTGTTGGTTGTAAACGCAAGGGATTGAAGCTAATGCTCACTGTCGGTACCAAGAAAGGCGAAGGATTGATGCACAGGCTCGATGTGAGCAAAGATCCTGTAGTGATGTTGAGTGCAGCGCTTCAGGAGGCGGCGAAGGCGGCAGGGGTAGAGTTGAAGATTACGGATTCGGAGATATTCGTCTCACCAT
>CAYNRS010000182.1:0-4920 GCA_964399565.1 uncultured Ignavibacteriaceae bacterium | reverse complement strand
CGCATACGGTGACGGCCAGCGCCTCTGGCTTGAGCCGCAGGCCCTGGCAACTGGAGCAGGGCTGCTGCGCCATGTACCGCTCAATCTCCTGGCGGACGTAATCCGACTCTGTCTCCTTGTAGCGGCGGGCCAGGTTGGGAATTACCCCCTCAAAGGTGGTCTCCCACGAATAGACCTTGCCCTGGTGAGTGCGGTGCCGCATGGTGAAGGCACGGCTCTGGTTGCCGTAGAGGATGAGCGCCAGGATCTCGCGAAAGCGGTAGCAAAACTAAGGCAGGCGAATCGAGAAATGGTAGAAGACCTTGGGCTTGAGACTTCGGAGTTCACCGAGCAACAAATCTTCAATGCTCGTGTTTCTCATCTTTGGACGATTCTCGTCGACAGCAAGTCGAAGAAACTCAAGAATTTCGGGGAAGTGCCGAGGGAACATACAGTTGAAATCGACCGGCACATTGACAAGCTCCTGGAAATCCTCAAGCTGATGATGTAGGACTACCGGAGAGGCTAGGGGACTTGAACTTCTTCAGTTACAGCGCTGGCCGTGCCAACAAAGTACCTCTTCTCAAACCACAAGGAAACATTCACAAGGCTTATAAGGACTGGCACTTCCACGAGAGGTCCTATCACTGTTGCGAAGGCAACAGCGGAATTTATCCCAAATACAGCTACAGCCACCGCAATCGCCAGCTCGAAATCGTTGCTTCCCGCAGTGAAAGCCAAAGTCGTTGCCTTAGGATACGGCGTCCCCATCCTTTGCGCTAGGAAGAACGTCACAAAGAACATCAGCGCAAAATAGATGGAATACGGAATTGCGGCCCTCAGGACATCGAGAGGAAGCTGAACGATGAACTCGCCTTTGAGGGAGAACATCACAAAAATCGTGAAAAGAAGTGCGCCGGGCGTCACGGGAGACAGCTTTGGAATAAACATGCTATGATACCAGTCTTTGCTCTTCAGCTTCACAAGGATGAATCTCGTCGCCATTCCGGCCGCAAAAGGAATTCCCAAGTAAATCAGAACAGTGACAGCTATTTCTCCAATCGAAATTTCAACGATCGCCCCGCTCAAGCCGAACAGCGATGGAAGTACCGTGATAAAAACATAAGCATACACTGAGTAGAGGAACACCTGGAAGATCGCGTTGAATGCGACAAGTCCTGCGGCGAGTTCAGCATCGCCTTTTGCTAAGTCATTCCAGACCAAAACCATTGCAATACACCTTGCAAGCCCGACAAGGATAACGCCGACCATCATCTCCGGCTTGTCTGGGAGGAGAGCAATGGCCAAAAAGAACATAACCAAAGGCCCGACAACCCAGTTTTGGACCAGCGAGAGCAACAGGAGGCGAACATTTTTGAAAACATCAGGAAGTTCTTCATAGCGAACCTTTGCGAGCGGCGGATACATCATTAAGATCAAACCGACTGCAATGGGGATGTTCGTGGTTCCTGATTTAAATTTGTCCCAGAAGCCTGCAATCGAAGGAAAGAAATACCCCGAGCCCACACCGACGGTCATGGCAAGAAAGATCCAGACTGTTAAGTACCTATCGACGAATGAGAGTTTTCGCGTTGTCGCTTGCATAGAAACAGATTCGCCTAATGAGTGAAGAACAGATTCAGTACCCAGTAGGAAAGGGATGCGAGAAGAGCAGACCCCGGAATCGTGAGCAACCAGGCCGCTACAATCCTTTCTGCTATCCCCCACCGCACAGCAGAGAGGCGCTTCGTTGCTCCGACACCCATGATGGCGCCGGTGATCGTATGCGTCGTGCTGACGGCGATACCAAACAAAGCTGTCCCGCCAAGAACAAGTGATGCTCCGAACTCCGCGCAAAAGCCGTGAATCGGCTTGAGACTTGTAATCTTCACTCCCATCGTTCGCACGACTTTCCAACCGCCCAGCATCGTACCTAAGGCAATGGCTGTGTGAGCTGCGAGGATAACCCACATAGGAACGTAGAAGCCTTGCGACTTGTCGTAGAGCCATGTCGGTAACTCAGCCTGAGAAGCAAACAACAGCGCGGCTATGATGCCCATGGTTTTCTGGGCATCGTTCGAGCCGTGGCCCAGGCTGTACGCCGCTGAGGAAAGAAGCTGACCAATGCGGAATACCCGGTCCACTTTGCGGAGTGGAGAATCTTTCACGATCCACGTCACGACCACCATGAATATGAAACTAAAGATCATGCCGATGATGGGCGAGAGGACGATGAAGATACCGATTTTGATAATTCCTTTCGCTATGAGCGCTCCAAAACCTGCACTCGCAATGCCGGCGCCTGCGAATCCTCCCATGAGAGCGTGCGAAACGCTAATCGGAAGCCCGTAATGCGTGCAAACGTACGTCCATATGATGGAGCCAATGAGGCCGCCAAGAATGAGCTGTTCAGAAACAACACTCGGGTCGACGATGTCTTTGCCAATAGTCTTTGCCACAGCCACACCAAAGCCGAACGCGGCAACAAAGTTGAAAAAAGCCGCCCACAGCACTGCAAGACGTGCAGGAAGAACCCTCGTTGAAACGACCGTCGCAATGGAATTTGCCGCATCATTCATCCCATTTAAGAAATCAAACACCAGGGCGACAAAAACGATGAAAAGCGTCAGAAGGATCATGGGAATGTAGGTGCGTTAGGCGTGTTTGATCAGAATTCCTTCGAGGACATTTGCCGCGTCTTCACATTTATCCGTAGCAGTTTCCAACCCCACGTAAATCTCCTTGAGCTTGATGACGTCTATAGGCTTTTTCACTTTTTCGAACAGGTCGGCAACGGCTTGCTCGAAAAGTGAATCCGCATCGTTTTCAAACTGATGGACTCGTTGAAAAACTCCTTGAAGACCATCCTTTTTTTGGGGACTCCTCAACAGTCTGATACCTTCCTGAAGCTCGACAATCGATTTCGCAAGCACGTCGATCAATTCAACCATCTGACGTGGACATCGTTTTATCTTGTACAGTGTAAATCGACCGGCACTGCCGTCAATGTGATCAAGAATATCGTCGAGTGCGGATGTCAGCTTGTAGATGTCTTCCCTGTCGAATTCCGTGACAAACGTGCTGTTGAGCTGGGAGAATATCTCGTGCGTCACGTCGTCCCCTTTGTGTTCAAATTCCTTGATTTGGCTGATCAGTCTTTCGCGCTCACGCGCATTTTTGCTAAGTGACAGCTTCTTCAAGGATTCTGACGCCCGGACAATATTCTGAGCAGACTCCTCCAGCAATGGAAAAAATCTGTCATCGTGAGGCAAAAGCTTGTGTATCCATTGATCGAGTTTCATTTCAACCTTCCTTCTGATGGTGGTATCTATACCAAGAATGCTTTTTCTAGAATTTCTCCAATCGCTGTCTCATTTTCTTATGTTGTTCCCAGAGCTCACCTGGGAGTCTGTCCCCAAATTGGCCGAATGCTTCCTCGATGCCCTCCGTACCCTTTAGCCAACCCTGTTTGTCAATAGAGAGCAACTCCTTCAACGCTTGCGGAGTGATGTTCAATCCGCTTGTGTCGATTGAAGCGGCAGAAGGAACGAAACCTATCGGGGACTCCACTGCTTCTCCGCCACCGCGCACGCGTTTGAGAATCCATTTGAGCACGCGTATGTTCTCTCCGTATCCCGGCCAGAGAAATTTTCCTTCCGCGTCCTTCCGGAACCAATTGACTCGAAATATTTTGGGCTGTTTTCTGATGCGTTTTCCCATTTCGAGCCAATGCTGGAAGTAATCCGCCATATTGTAGCCGCAAAAAGGCAACATGGCCATCGGATCGCGACGGACAACACCGACCGCTCCCGTTGCAGCAGCTGTCGTTTCGGCTCCCATTCCAGCTCCCATGAAAACTCCGTGGTTCCAGTCATAACCCTGGAAAACCAGCGGCACCACCGCGGATCGGCGGCTTCCAAAGATGATGGCTGAAATCGGAACGCCTTGCGGGTCTTCCCAATGCGGAGAAATGATCGGACATTGCCTCGCGGGGGCGGTAAATCTTGAGTTTGGATGCGCGGCTTTTTCTGCACTTTCTGCGTACGGCCTTCCCTGCCAATCAATCAATCCCTGGGGCGGAAAACTCCCCATCCCTTCCCACCAAGGCTGATGGTCGGGAGAGAGGGCAACGTTTGTGAAAATGGTGTTGTGGTTGATCGTCCGCATGGCGATCGGATTTGTTTTTACGCTCGTCCCGGGAGCGACGCCAAAGAATCCGGATTCGGGGTTTATCGCCCGCAACTGACCTTCTTCATCGATATGAAGCCATGCAATGTCATCACCGACGGTCCATACCTTGTATCCCTCATGCTCAAGTGTGGAGACCATCATGGCGAGATTTGTCTTGCCTGAAGCGCTGGGAAACGCCGCCGCCATGTACGTTACTTTCCCTGATGGATCCTCCAATCCGAGAATAAGCATGTGCTCGGCCATCCATCCTTGCTGACGAGCCATGTAACTCGCTATACGCAAAGCAAAACATTTTTTCCCCAGCAATGCATTGCCGCCATACCCGGAACCGATACTCCAAATGAGCTTCTCTTCGGGAAAATGCATGATAAAGCGTCGTTCCGGAGACAAATCTCCGAGAGAATGTAACCCGGGGACGAACTCACGGCTTTTTTCAACATGCTCCATTGCAACGTCGCCTACTCGTGTCATAAGGTGCATGTTCGCCGCAACGTAAAGGCTATCGGTAATCTCGACGCCTACCTTGCTGTACGGCGAACCAACCGGGCCCATCAAATACGGAATGACATACATCGTTTTCCCCTTCATACTGCCGCTGAAGAGTTTCGAGACTTTCTCTTTCGCCTCCTTCGGAGCCATCCAATTATTCGTCGGCCCGGCGTCATCTTTCTTCTGCGTGCAAATAAACGTCAGGTTTTCCGTTCTCGCTACATCATTTGGGTTGCTGCGATGAAGGTAACAGTTTGGATA
>CAYNRS010000181.1:0-4947 GCA_964399565.1 uncultured Ignavibacteriaceae bacterium | reverse complement strand
TGAGCGTGATCGAGCTCTCCATCCCTCCCCTCAGAGAACGAACCGAAGATATCCCGCAACTCATCCGTTACTTCGTCGCGTTGTTTGCTGCAAAGTACAACAAACCTACAAAGACTTTTTCCCAGGAATCCATGGAGTTGTTGCTGATGTACGACTGGCCGGGCAATGTGAGAGAATTGAGGAACCTCGTGGAACGGGTAATGATTGTCTGCCCGAGCGAAGTCATATTGACCCACCAATTGCCTGATCGAATATCGAAAAAGTCGCCCAGTCGTTCATGTATCGTTATTCCGGTCGGGACATCGCTCGAACACGCAAAAGCGATGGTTATTGAGCAGACGCTGGATGCAGTTGAGCAGAACAAATCCGCAGCGGCGAGAATGCTCGGCGTCAGCAGGCGCATGCTCATAGCGAGGGCAAAAAGTTCCTCCCGGGAGAAATCCGCTCTACAGAGCAAACTCGGAAAGACCCACAGCACTTTGTAGTTCCACCTGTCTTGTTTCAGCTGAAATGATTGTTTTGTTTCCATCCCAACAATAAAAACCTTGACAATCAAGAGAATCGAACTATATTGACGTTCGTTCCCGTCATCGCGGCCTTTCTTTCCGGCCTTTTACTCTCATCTTCTTCTGGACTTAATCATGGGGGGATTCATGACTCAACCAAGTAGAAACCATGGTCTTGCTTCTGTTCTCCTTTTCGTGCTTACCACGGCTTCGTTTGCACAAGACGGCTTCTTTACCTACTACAACACTTGGTGCATGGGTACAGATGCCCAATGGAGCCTGGGCAGCGCTTACTATCTCTCCACCAAAACCTACGCACAGCATTTAGGCAACACCACACACGTCATGATTTTCATGACTAACGACATTGTGAAAGGGGATTTCGCGCCTTACTTCTCCATAACCAAAGAGTATGCGGACAACGGCGGCTCCCCCACTGATTCGATAAATTTTCTCTACAATGGGGTTGCGAATCCACAGTCAGGAATTACTTCGTGGAATGCCAGAGGTACAATTTTTTCTCTTCGCGATTCACTCCATGCGAAGGGAAAATACATCCTCGTTACCCTCCAGGCAGTCAACGCTGCAATAGGACTCAATGCAGTGGTGACCGATTCAGTGAAGACAGAAATATTTACGAAGGCAGTTGCTGCGTACATTAACCGCCATAATTTCGACGGCGCAGATCTGAACACCGAACAGAACGCCACGTTCACATCGGACCAGTTGACGAGGTTTTTCAGAATTTTGCGGCGTAATATGCCCAGCCCGAAACTCATCACCATCGTTCCTCTCTCAACTCATTGGGATAGATACGCCAACTCAATTCAATACATCGACTTTGTTCTTCCACAATTCTACGGTTTCGTTCAGAATTGGCAGGTCACGCCGACGTGCAACGGAGCCGCGGGCAATGGTGTTTTCTTGAAGGCACCTCTCAACAGATTTCCGAACCCTCCTGGTTCGAACCACCAAGACCTCACAACATGGGGACCGTTGCAATGGTCCAACGCCGGCTGGCCAAAATCGAAAATCGTCATCTTGTTGTCGAATGAATCGACGCCGGCCAGGAATGTCGATACACTCTTTGGTTGTGCAGGCACAAGCCTTCCATTTTGGCCCGACACAGCGGCATACGCGATGCTTTCCCGTGGCGGGACTTTTGTGTGGGACAGCGTACATATTGGGGCCTACATCAAGGGCACTGCCACCAGTCCGCTGACAAGCCGAGGAGTGAAGATCGACTCGCTGCAGAAATTCATTATTCCTGTCCTCAGCGATCGGAATATTGACTCCGTTGTCGCCTGGGGGAAGAAGAATGGATTCTCGAACTATGGCCTTTATGATATCAGCACCGATGCCAGAACCCCGAACCCAATCAAAACACCTCGCCACGCTCATCTTTCAAGCTTACTGACGATTACCTCAGTAAAACCCGTGGAACCTTCCCCTCGCGGTTCACAGCCTCAGGGATTCAACCTCTGGCAAAACTACCCAAACCCGTTCAACCCGAAAACGACGATTGACTACTACGTACATGAGGATTCCTACGTAACGCTTAAAGTGTTCGATTTGAATGGAAGGTTGGTTGAGACTTTGGTCAGTGAGCGGAAAAACGGCCCCGGCACGTATGCGGTTGAATTCTCGCCGGTGACAAGTGCGAGCGGCATCTACATCGTTTCCATGGAAGCTGGAGAATCAAGGATCGCAAAAAAGATGGTTCTTCTGAGGTGAAGTTCCCTGAAGGGAAGTCGGCGCTTCACACGAACGCCAGATATGCATTGCCATTCCAATGTTGAATGTGTTGAGGGATGAATAGATCCTCCACAACTTTCGATGTGCCTCCACATCAAAAAAGGTTCCAAGGTCGGCGGAATTGCTGCCCACCCATACGCCTCCAACCGATGACCGGTAATCGGTGAAAACTTCTTGGAAGGGGTAGGATCCCCAAGCTTCTCTGTACGAAAGCCTGTTTGCATCGTGGAGAATTACCACACCTCTCTTGTTGAGTATTTCTTTGGCAAACTGAAGGCACGCTGACCTCGCCCTCCCATCTACTAGGATAAAATCAAATGGACCGGAGGAAGCGGGAAACTCAATATAATTTCTGAAATCTTTGAACGTACCATCCTGGCTCGACTCTCCCCAGCGGATGTTATCCGGAGCTACATATTCAATCGTGACACTGTTCCGTTTGTTTATTCCGCGAACCACCTTGGCCCATTCTTCGTCATGTTCTATAGAAAGCCATGTTCCATGGTTGCCCAGACGTGATGGGAAATAGGTCGTGCTGTATCCCGCCCCCCATTCCAAACATCGCTGGGGCCTCAAAGTTTGTAGAATTTCTCCAATAAGGTCGATTTCCCTGTATTTCATCCAGGGTTTGCGCACATTCCTCCCCAACCCCTTTTCGATCAGTTTGTCTTTATACTGTCGAAATACCTGTGAAAGAAATGATGAAATGTGATTTACCTCAGAACCTCTTGACGGAATTGCTAAATCAGTCATGGTGGATTTTTCCACGGACAAAAATGAAATGAAGCCTATCGATGATTCTACGAAGGCTGATTATCCCGCCAAGACATTGGACGGTTCCGAGACCAAACGTACGCCTAAATGGGGAGCATGTTTCGGTGGTACGATGAATGGCTGTAGATGTGGCTTTTCATGAGCGAAATCCTCAAACGAAACCAGCGACCTTGTGATTTTTATTCCGTGCTGGTCGGCCAGTTTCCGCAACCGCTTAAGAACCTCCCTCTTGATCGTCTCGCTACAGACAACGATTTCGTCCACTCCTCTGTTTGTTAAGAGCCTTGGCAGCTTCCAATGTCCGCCGAATATAGGGTAGCCGTTGAGTTTTTTTCCCTCGAGGTGAGGTCGGTCGTCCAGAAAGCCCACAGGGACTATTCCTGAATAATTAAGCTGGAGAATCTTTTGCAGCACCCACATGCCGTTTGGATCAGCTCCATAAATAATCAGTTTGCGACTAGCCTTCTTTTCGCTTTGATGCAGATGTTGGAGTACTTGAAAGGATCCTCGAAATCCAAGGCTGAGTGTTAAAAGGAAGAAGAAGTTCAACAAGGTCGCGACGACGAGCGTGTTCGGGCCCGGGACCATAACCACTTTGAATACCAGCGCACCCACCAGGCTTGAGATTGCTGCAGCTTTGACTACTCTCAAAACATCGTTGATTCCCAGCAAACCAGATGTCCCTTTGTATACACCCACGGCGAGAAAAACGACAAATTCCAGGCTCATAGCGACTGTTGTCGCGGTGAGGAAGCGGTCGCTGATTACAACGTCAATGTTTCCCCCCGAAGCCAGGATTTGCCCAAGAGAGAATGCCGCAAACATACATGCCAAATCAAAGAAAACCTGAAATGCTTCGCGGTTCATTATGGGACGATCATAGAGGGGCAACAGGATACCATTACGGAGTATTGCCATTTCGCGGTAGCGCAATCGTCTTACGCCGAGGAACACAGCCGCCCCCACCATGACGAGGATGAGCGAGGCTGTCAGGTTGTTCGTGACTGTCACACCAAACGCGCCGGCCCCGAGGGCGCAAGAAACCGCATACAGAATAATTACGACTTTTCGCTGGGAAAATCCCCCGTCAAGGAGGCGATGATGAATATGCCCTCGGTCAGCAACAAACATCGTCTTGAGTTTGGACAGAAATGACTGGGGGATCGTCTGCTCGGGGAGCAGAGAATGAAGAAACCTGCGAATCATGGAAAGCAGCGTATCCATAATCGGCAAACCCAGAGCAAGGACAGGGACCAGAATTGAAAAGGTTGTTGTCCCCTTCGTCGAGCTTTGCATGGAAACCACGGACAACATGAATCCCAGAAAGAGACTTCCGGAATCTCCCAGGAAGATTTTTGCAGGATTAAAGTTGTATCTGAGAAAACCCAGAAGAGCACCAGCGGTGACCAAAGCAACGGTTGCGGACGCAGCGTCGTTGTTGAAGATGGCAATGGGAAAAATGGTCAGAAAAGCGATGGTCGAAACGCCCGCCGCAAGTCCATCCAGGCCATCGATAAGGTTTAACGCATTGGTAATCCCGACGATCCAAATGATGGTCATCGGATAGTTGAACCACCCCAGGTACAGTAACTCACTACTGAAAGGGTGCGTGATGGAAGAAATGTTAAAGCCGCCAAGATAGGCCACATTGGCAACGGCGAGTTGAACGAGAAATTTTTGTGAAGATCGTAGTTGACGAACGTCATCCCACATCCCCAGTCCTACAACCACGAGGAGCAACATCATAGAGACAATACCCTCGCGCTCAGCGATCCAAGAGCCATTGAGAATGCCAGGCCTGACAGTGAGAAGAAGCATAAGTGTCGCAAAGAAACTCAAGTAAATTGCGACTCCCCCTAGTCGCGGAATCACACCGTTGTGAACCTTTCTTTGGTTTGGCTGGTCAACGGCG
>CAYNRS010000180.1:0-4957 GCA_964399565.1 uncultured Ignavibacteriaceae bacterium | reverse complement strand
GTCCGATTTGTAAAGCTTTGCCTCCAGGTAGGTAATCTTGAGAACCTTTTCGGCTTGCTTTGTAAGGGGGATATTGCCGATGGTCAGAGTTCCGCCTGAAGTGCGGACAGTGTCTTCGATAGCTTTTTTCAGCCGGTAGAGGTCAACTCCCAGATTCCTCAGGATTTTGACTGCGATTCCTTCGCCTTCCCGGATGATTCCAAGGAGCAAGTGCTCTGTGCCAATGTAATCGTGGCCGAGTCTGAGCGCTTCCTCGCGGCTCAACCGAATGACATCCTGAACTCTGTTTGAAAAATTTCCTTCCATAGCAGTCCTTTAAATGGTGGAACGATCCTCCCGCCGCGTGCGTCCGAAGAATAGAACCCCGACCTGTTCCGAAGAGTTTCCGAAGCAATATAACCAAATTTGAAAGGGGTGTCAAGCAAGCAGGATTCCTCCTCAGACTGCGCGAAGAATTTCAACATTTAACTTCTTTTTTGACTTTATTTTCAAAAAAGGTTAGATTTATGTTCACTTTCGTAAAATTTTGACACTCGGAGAGTTTATTGGCGCTCGAAAAAGCAACAGGCCTTGACAAAAAACATCAGGACCAGCTTCTCACTGGCGGAGAAATCCCTCAACACATCGCGATTATTATGGATGGAAACGGGCGGTGGGCAAAACGACGTGGAATGCCCCGCATCGCAGGCCATAACGAGGGAGTCAATTCTGTCAGAGATATTGTTGAAGCTTGTGGCCAGTTGGGAGTTAAATATCTGACATTGTATGCCTTTTCGACAGAGAACTGGAAGAGGCCAAAAGACGAGGTCTCCATGCTGATGAGACTGCTGCTCAGGGCTTTAAGAGACGAGCGCGACCGTCTTCACCAGAATGAGGTACGACTCAAAGCTATTGGAGATATTGCAGCACTGCCCCACGATGTTCAGGACGAGTTGCTGGAAGCTATCGAAATGATGAGGCATAATACGGGGTTGACCCTTGTCCTCGCGTTAAGTTACAGCGGCCGCTGGGATATTATGAATGCCATCAGAAGGCTGGCTGAAGACATCCGGGCTGGCCGCGTCGCGCCAGGCGAGATTAGCGAGAAATTGATTTCAGCACACCTTTCTACAAAGGAAATACCAGACCCAGACCTCTTGATAAGAACAAGCGGCGAGTACCGGATAAGCAACTTTCTCCTCTGGCAGCTTGCTTACAGCGAAATATACATCTCAGACGAATACTGGCCGACGTTTCGCCGGAAACAGTTGTACGCCAGTATAGCGGATTTTCAGAAACGTGAACGGCGATTCGGCATGGTCAGCGAACAGGTTCAGAAGAGCGCAGGCCGGGGGTTGGAGTATGTGGAAAGGTTCATCAAAAGTGTTGCGAAGCTTTAGGGTTGTATTTGCCGTTTGGTTATGCCTTCTCGCCGTCGTCAGTGCCCGCGCTCAACAACGCCCGGAAGTATTCAAGATCCTGGGAATAACGATTGAGGGTGCCCGCTCCGCCGACCCTAACGCGATCGTCGCCAATACCGGACTTAAAGTCGGGGATGAAATCACCATTCCCGGCGAACAAACCCGCCAAGCCATAGAGCGCCTCCATAACCTTAAGCTTTTCGGCGATGTTCAGATTTTTATCGAGAACAAGGTTCAGGATGGTGTCTATTTGCTCATCCGCGTTAAAGAGAACGCCCGCCTTGAGAAGATCGAAATCGCAGGAAATGACGAGCTCAGCGAAGACGATATCAATAAGAAGATCAATCTTGTTAAGGGTCAAATCGTCACTCTACAGGATTTATCCACCGTGGAGAGATTACTACGAAAACAATACGAAACGGACGGCTACTACAACGCCGCTGTGAAATCGGCACTTGTGCAGGTGGAAGATACGACGGGAAGGAATCGCGTGATACTCAAAATCACCATTGACGAAGGCGCGAAAGTCAAGGTTGACCGGATTCGTTTCTCGGGCAACAAGCACTTTGACGACGATGACCTGAAGGGTGAAATGAAAGACACAGACGAACGTGCGTGGTGGCAATTTTGGGCGAGCAATAAGTTTGACCCCAAGAAATACAAAGATGACAAGAACCTCATTCTTTCCTTTTACAGGAAAAACGGTTTTCGTGACGCGGAAATCATCACGGACTCGCTGTCGTTTGACGCTACGAAAGAATACCTTACGATAGACATGTTCGTCTACGAAGGGCCTCAATACAAGATCCGAAACGTGGTCTGGGAAGGAAACACCGTTTACCCAACTGATGTTCTGAGCGAGCGCCTTGGCATTCGACCGGGTGATTTGTATAACAGGGAGAAACTGGAGCAAAACCTCCATCGCAATGAGGCGGAAACCGATGTCTCTTCCTTGTACTATGACGTCGGTTATCTGATGTTCCAGATTGACCCTGTTGAAGAGAGGGTGGGCGAGGACAGCCTGGATTTGATTTTAAAGGTTAAGGAGCGAAACCAGTTCAGGATCGGCAGAGTGTTGATCAACGGGAATACCAAGACCTATGAAAAGGTCATTCGCCGGGAGCTTTATACGCGGCCGGGAGATTTTTTCAGCCGACAGGCAATTATTCGGAGCGTCCGACAGCTTGCGCAGCTGAATTATTTCAACCCCGAGAAGATAAAACCGGATACAAGAATCGTCGATGAAAAGAACGTTGACCTTGAATATACTGTCGAGGAAAAATCGAGCGATACATTCAACATGTCTGTCGGCTACAGCGGCGCGTTTGGCTTCAACGGCGGCCTGGGGCTGACCTTCAACAACTTCTCTCTGGCAGAACCTCTGAGAGGCGGCGCCGGTCAGATTCTGAACTTCGACTGGCAATTCGGCGTGAGCAATTACTACCGGACGTTGTCCATTGGGTTCACCGAGCCATGGCTTTTTGACACGCCGACGTTATTCGGCGTGAATTTTTCAGATACCCGGACTGCGTACTACCAGGATATCCATTCAACGGGAGTTTCCATGAGGGTGGGCCGCAGACTCCGGTGGCCAGACGATTTCTTTCGCGGAGATTGGTCAATCCGCTATCAACGCAACGTGTATCGCGGATTCGACCCGTTTACCTTTGCGGTGCTCGCCTCTGATTCTGCAATCGGCACCACACAGTTCGGCGTGACGCAGGTGATTTCGCGGAACAGCACTGATAGCCCATTGTTCCCCTCTCGCGGGTCGAGCTTTTCCCTCTCAACGGAGGTATCCTTCGGTCCGGCGTTACACACAGTAGCGCGTTTTCACAAACACGTGTTTTCCGCTGATTGGTATATTCCGGTCGCGAATACTTCTCGCATAGCGCTGCAGCTCTCATCGACGTTCGGCATGGTGTTTGGGTTTGAAGAAGGAGCCTTAATACCCGTGTACGATTATTTCTACATGGGCGGAACCGGTCTCGGCCAGTTTGCCGTAACGCCGTTGCGGGGATACGAGGAACGCAGCGTAGGCCCAAGAAACGCGCGAGGTTCGATCACCGGGGGCAAAACGATGATCAAGCATACAGGGGAGCTGCGGTTTTCCCTGGCGCTCAACCCGATACCGATATACGCGTTGCTCTTTGCGGAAGCCGGGAACACGTGGATTGACCACACGCTGCAGGATCCGCTTGACCTCAAGCGATCGGCCGGTCTCGGCATTCGATTGCTCGTCAACCCGATCGGTCTCATCGGCTTTGACTACGGGTATGGTTTTGACGACGTGTTTCCCTTCGACGGCCAGCCGGACGCATGGAAGTTCCACTTCCAATTTGGAAGAAGTTTCTGAAAACAATTGTAAATCATCCATCTCTCAATACTTAGAAAGAGAAAAGACGTGAGAACATTCATTTCAATCATCACAGCCGTTTGCTTGAGCGCTGCGCTGAGTTTTTCACAGGCGAAAGTCGCTTATGTGAATTCTCAGAAAATTCTGGAAGAACTTCCCGAAGCGCAAAAAGCCCAAAAAGAACTCGATGAACTTCTGAAAGGCTGGCAGGATGAGCTGGAGAAGATGGGCAAGGATCTTCAACAGGGCCTGGAGGACTATCAGAAGAAGAAAGATCTCATGGCGCCGGACAGGAAAGAGGCGGAAGAGCGAAGGCTGACGGATCTTCAACAGAAAGCGCGAGAATATCAGAATCAAAAATTTGGACAAGGGGGAGAGGCGGTAACGACTCGGGAGAAGAAACTCGCGCCAATCAGGGAGAAAGTGCTGAAAGCCATTGAAGCAGTTGCAAAGGAGGATGGCTTTACGTTTGTCTTCGATAAGGCCGGAGACACACTCCTCCTGTTTGCCGATGCGAAGTTCGAGTTAACGTACAGGGTCATCGATCGTTTGAAACGTGGTACTGCTGCGAAATCGACAAAGTGAGGAGTCACTGATGAACAGGATTGTGCTGTGGGGTTTCGGGCTGCTCGTCGTCGCCGTCTCGCAACTCTCGGCTCAGATGAAAGTCGGGCACGTGAACTCGAATGCCATCTTGAAACAGCTTTCCGACGCCCAGGACGCGCAGAAACAACTCGACGCTCTGACGGCCCAATGGCAGGAAGATCTGAACAAGATGCAAAGCGACTGGAAACGAAAATTCGACGACTACGACAAGCGAAAGCTCATCATGACGGAACAACGCAGGGCTGAGACGGAACGGGAATTACGAGATCTGGACCAGCGCATCGTCGATTTTCGCAACCAGAAGTTCGGACAAAACGGCGAGCTTTTTGTGAAACAGAACGACCTTATGAAGCCCGTGCAAGACCGCGTTTTTAAGGCGATTCAGGATGTCGCCAGGGAAGAAGGATATGATTACGTGTTCGACAGAAGCGGCGAAATCCTGCTGATGTTTGCCAACGAGAAGTACGACCTGACGCAAAAAGTCATGGACCGGTTGAAACAGCCCGGCTCAGGTACTCCCCGGTAAAATTCGCATGACGATCCAGGAAATTGCTTCGTGGCTTGGTGGAGAGATTGCAGGAGACGCGCACCATGA
>CAYNRS010000179.1:3546-4961 GCA_964399565.1 uncultured Ignavibacteriaceae bacterium | reverse complement strand
ATTGGGGAGCCATAAAAGGATGTACAGTCCGAGGAGTGCGAGGAAAACCAGCGCAATTGGCGGCAGCCACCACCGAGCATTTTTTCTTGTGAGTTCAACCATGGAGCGTCAGGACGGTCTACGTCTTGGAACCCGGGTTTTTGGTCATCGCTGCCCGTTCCACGGAGCGGGATTCGTCGATGATGCGCTCATATAACCGCCGTATCGCTTGTAAAGAAAGAGGTCCGGGGTTTTGCCTGGCGACGTTTTCCATGATTTCCTCTTCGCGTTCAGGGGAATATGCTTCAAGGCCTAATTGCGTTTTCAATTTTCCGATTTCTTCAGCAAACTTCGCTCGCTCGTTGAGAAGCTTGACGAGCTCTAAATCCAGCTCATCGATCTTCTTTCGCCATTTGTCGATTGAGCTCATCGTCCGTCCGCCGGCCTGAGTGAACGCAGGAACAAGCCCGACTTTTCAACGGCTTCATTCATGTTTGAGCTGTTCGACAAAACATCGATGAGTGCAGAACCAATGACTGCCCCGTCGGCATACGTCCAGACCTTCCTGACGTGTTCGGAAGTTGAAATACCGAAGCCAACAACAAAAGGCTTTCTGACATTTTTCCTGACTCTCTCCAGAAAACGTTCAAGTGTGCCGTTCGAACCAAATTGTTCCCGAGCTCCAGTGACACCCGTAACGGACACACAATACGTAAAATCGGTCGACGCTCCTTCGATCTTCTTCATTCGCTCGTCGGAAGTTGTAGGCGCGATCAGAAACACATTACTGACGTTATGAGTTTCCCCGGCTTTTTTCACAGCGGAAGCTTCTTCAGGTGGAAGGTCAGGTACAATAACGCCATCAACTCCCGCCGCGGAGCACTCACTAAAGAACTGCTCAACACCAAACCGCAGAATGGGATTGATGTAACCCATCAGTACGACGGGCGTTTCGCTCTGGTGTCGGAATTCCTTCACTGCTTCAAGGATTGCCGGAATCCTCGCTCCATTCTTCAAAGCAATTTCCGATGAATGTTGAATGGTGGCGCCGTCAGCCAGCGGATCAGAGAACGGAATTCCGACTTCGATGATGTCGGCCCCGGATTTTTCCAATTCCCGAAGCAGAGGGATTGTGATCCCTTTGAAAGGGTACTCCGGCGTGATGTATGGAATGAGCGCCTTCTTCCTTTCGCTGCGGAGAGTGTCAAATGTTTTTCGGATTCTGTTCATAATTCAAGCACGTCACTCTTGCAGATTTTTTACCCCGTTAACGGGGTAAAGCAGGAGTCCGGAACGTAGCCTTGCCCTGGATTCCCGCTTAAACCATATGGGAGTGACAGTACTGTTCACGGCAAAAGTCATTGAGAACCTAGCTCCAGGTTCGGTTCAGCTGTCAATTCCAAATCGGAGACAACTCCTTCCCGCATCCTCAGATA
>CAYNRS010000179.1:3129-3536 GCA_964399565.1 uncultured Ignavibacteriaceae bacterium | reverse complement strand
ACCGTTGTCTGTGCAATACTCAAGTTTCGGTATGAACGACTTCAGGCCTTTCACTGAGGCCGTCTCTTGAAGCCGCTTTCGCAATTCTGAATTCGCCGCTACACCGCCGGCAACTGCAATACCACGGACATGAAATTTCTCCGCAGCCGTCATGAGTTTCTGAATGAGCACGTCGACAACGGCCGCCTGGAAACTTGCACAAATGTCGGCAATGAATTTGGAATTACCATTTTGTTTGGTCTTGTCAAACCCGGTGCGCCGGAGATAATACAACACCGACGTTTTTATGCCGCTGAAGCTGAACTCAAAAGGATCACTTTCAAGGTATGGTCGGGGAAAATCAACAAACTTCGGATCCCCTTTTGCCGCCATTTTGTCAACCTCGGGTCCCCCGGGGTAGGGGAGTC
>CAYNRS010000179.1:0-3119 GCA_964399565.1 uncultured Ignavibacteriaceae bacterium | reverse complement strand
CTTTTCGGCTTCTTTATCGTTCCGTTCCTTACGCTTCGCCAACGAAAGCTCTTCTTCCGGGGTCAAAAGCGGAATTTTGCCAATCTCACGCAAATACATCTGCACGGAGTCCGCGGAAAATTCACCAACCTCCGATCCCCTTTTGCCGCCATTTTGTCAACCTCGGGTCCCCCGGGGTAGGGGAGTCCCAGCATCTTGGCTACTTTGTCAAAGGCCTCTCCGGCAGCGTCGTCTTTTGTCTCTCCGAGGAGTTGGTATTCTAACGGCTTCTTGACGAGAACGATCTGTGTATGCCCCCCTGAAACCGTCAAATTGACGAAGGGAAATGACGGCTTGGGTTCCTCAATGAGATTTGAAAGGACGTGTGCCTGCATATGATTGACGCCTACAAAGGGCACACCGAGTCCGAGCGCCATGGATTTTCCAAAGCTCAAACCGACAAGGATAGACCCAATGAGGCCCGGGCCGTAGACCGCCGAAACCGCGTCCAATTGGTTTTTCGATACTCCGGCCTTGACGAGCGATTCTTCGACGACGGGCACGATGAGCTTTTGATGCGCCCTGGAAGCGAGTTCAGGTACAACGCCGCCATATTTCTTGTGAAAGAGTTGTGCGGCGGTGACGTTCGACAGCAGTTTTCCGTCCCGAAGAACGGCCGCCGAGGTTTCGTCGCAGGATGTTTCGATGCCGAGGATTGTCATATGGTGAGACTCCCGGAATCTGCACATCGTCGACATTGGGAGATTCCGGGATTCTTTCTTGAATGATAACCAAAATTACGAAGGCTTTCAACAAAACCGGATCACTCGGCGGAATGAAATCGAACCGGCTTGCCTGGCTTTGTTTTTTTCGCTATATTAGTTTCTCACTGAAGAGAATACAACAGCCCTTGATTGAAGGGCAATTTTTTTGGAGTTGAGTAATGGCAAGAATGTGTGAAATCTGCGGCAAGAAACCAATGGCGGGCAACCATGTGAGCCACGCGCACAACCGCACACCGCGGCGATTCCTTCCCAACCTGCAAAAAGTCCGGGCGCTTGTCGACGGCAGCGTTCGCCGAATTCAGGTCTGCACGAATTGTATCAAAACAGGGAGAGTGCGGAAAGCAGCTTAAAGATCGCTCACAGCGTTAAAGAATTTACATCAAGTAAATCCCGCCATTGAGCGGGATTTTTTGTAACATGGTAAGACTCCCGGAGGCTCTCGTTGTTCTGCCATAGAAAGACTTCAGGAGTCCACAAGGCTACCACATGCTGACCTTTTCACCCCCAAATCAACTGACATTTCTTCGGATCATCCTGACCCCGGTGTTCATCGGCTTTTTGCTTTCCTCCGATCTGACTCTTCGCCAGGTTTCCCTGGTCATTTTCTTAATCGCCATGCTCACAGATTGGTATGACGGATGGGTCGCAAGACGCTGGGGCTATATTACTCGTTGGGGCTCATTCCTTGATCCGCTTGCCGACAAAATTTTTGCATCGGCCGCTCTCTTCGCTTTTGTCGTTCTGAATTTACTTCCTGCATGGACTGTCTGGGTCATCGTTGTGCGCGATTTCGGCATTACGTTCCTGCGAACCTACTCGGAAGTCAAAGGAAAGCCATTTGCCACCAAAAAACTGGCGAAGACGAAAACCTTTCTTCAATTTGTGGTCATTTTCTATGTCCTGCTTCTCTACGTAGCGCGTTCCGCAGATGCCTTCCGAGAATATTTGCCGCTTATTGAGAAGCTGCTCGACCCGCCACTTCTGTATGCTGTGATGGTCGTGGTTGCCGTAACTACTGTCTGGACTGGCGTGCTCTACATCATCGAGAACTGGAATACGATTCGTGAACTCTATGCCTCCCCCAGTCGAATCACAGAACCTCACTGAAAGTTCCATCGTTCCCAAGCCTCCACTTTTCGTAAGAGCTTTCGCATCAGGATTGTTTTCGGGATATTCTCCCTTCGCGTCCGGCACAGTTGGCAGCCTTGTCGGGCTTATGTTTTATTTTGTTCCAGGGTTTGAACACCCGTACGTCATCATGCCTGCCGCTTTTTTCGTTTTTCTCGCAGGTATTAAGGCTTCACAATCGATGGAGAATTTCTACGGGCACGATCCCTCCGAGGTCACTATTGACGAAGTTCTTGGAATGTGGATGTCTCTCTGGCTCCTTCCAAAGAGTATTGCCATTGCCGTAACGGGTTTCATCCTTTTCCGCATCTTTGATGTCGTTAAACCATTTCCGGCTAAAAAATTCGACGCCCTCAAAGGCGGCGCAGGAATCATGCTCGACGACCTTATCGCGGCTGCGTATACGAACATCATCCTCCACGCACTTCTCCTTTTCCCTTTCTTAAGAGATTTCCTGACAGCGGGAAATCCGTAGCTGTACACGCATCATGAAGGCTGAAATCATATCCATCGGCGACGAGCTCCTCATTGGGCAGGTCGTCAACACAAACCAGGCCTATCTTGCGGAGAAACTCAACACGGTCGGCATTTCCGTCGGTCGCATGACGACAGTCGGCGATGATGAGGAGGAAGTCCTCAAAACATTTGAATCTGCAACTGCATCGCACGAGGTCGTTGTCGTGACAGGGGGTCTCGGCCCAACTCATGACGATATTACACGATCCGCTGTTTGCAAGTTCTTTAAAACAGAACTTATTCTGAATGAGGAAGCTCTGGAAAATGTCCGTGAAATCTTTGCCCGCAGGAACCTTCCACTGACAAAACTCAACGAAGAGCAAGCACTCGTGCCCCGCGGATGCAAGGCTATGCAAAACCGTCTGGGAACAGCTCCAGGCCATTTCTTTGACAAGAACAACAATTTCTTCATTGTCATGCCGGGCGTCCCATCGGAAATGAGGGGAATGATGGAGGATTTTGTGATCCCCTACTTCGAAAAGAATCCGAGCGGGTCGTTTGTCCGACACCGGACGCTCAAAACCACGGGAATCGAGGAATCTCATCTTGCCGAGCACATTGGGGATATCAAGCCTTTGCTCGGAGTTGATTCAGGAGCAACTCTTGCCTTCTTGCCCAGCCCGTTAGGTGTGAGACTGCGAATCACAGTCCGAGGGAAGAACCTTGCGGCCGTGGAAGAATCCATTCGACAAATCGAGGGAAGATTGAAGG
>CAYNRS010000178.1:0-4961 GCA_964399565.1 uncultured Ignavibacteriaceae bacterium | reverse complement strand
AAACCGGCTGCGGGTTCAATGCTGAAGTCAGTCAAAACTCAGTGAGTCGGCCATGTCGTTTACTGATTTTCTTTCCTGTCGCCACACCTTGACTTGACGTTCTTGTTCGGCTACTTGCTTTTCGACATGTTTTGTGTGAGATGCGTTTGTGGATGCAACTGCATCCTTCAACTGTGGTAAAGAGGAATTGGCAACGTCTTGAAGGGCGCAATGAATAACGAGGAATCGTCCGTCAACTCCCGCTTCCTGCCATTGCACAAGCTCGGCAGGAATAAGGGTTTTCCATTCCCGATCAAAAGTCTCTCTCCACAGAGCCGAGGGCGCCTCAGAGAGTTCAAAATACACCCGATAGGCAGAATCGCTGCCGTCTACTCTCCGCGTCTTTTCTCGATTGATTCCTAAGATCCTAATCTCCCCGCGAACTCCTACTGCAAGGTTATTACTGGCTTCAGACATGAATCACCTCTTGAAATTGAAAAGGCCCTTTTGTCGACCGTTATTGACGTTAAGCCTGAGAATCATCCGCCTTCGCCGCCGTCATCGCGCCACAATGACGTTCGCGGGAAGGCCTGCCAACAGTCTTCGCTGCCCGTGTCCGGTTGAAGGCCGATCTGGTGGTTAGTCTTCTGTCCGGCGAGCCGATGACCCTTTACCCAATGGCCGAATGCTTCCTGCGTTTCTTTTGGTGCAGGCGAACTTCCCCTGCGCTGTTTTCCCGGATTATCATTATTGTTCATTCTAAAGCTGATCCTTTTCTCGGCGCAAGCCTTAATATCCGTCGTTCTTTCGTTTCATATCGTGTGCAAAAGCAAGAGCCTGCTTCCCATCGATAAACCAATCCGATGAAATTCGTTTCTTCAACCAGAGGAATTTCCTCCAACGTCGTACGACCCAAATTGAAGCACCAAACGTATGGCGCGTGAGCTCGATATAACAGGTCCGATCATTCGATATGACGGTGACGTTTTTCATAATAGGTTGCTTTGCCTCGATCTCTCGACCGGGAATCCCCGCATGTTCGCTGCAGAGTGACCCCGCCTAAAATCTCGTTGTTGCCGAGAAATAAACAAAAGCCCCGTTTTCGACGGGGCTCTTGGACTCCACTGTCAGAAGTTACTTCTGATGGGCGGTTTCAAATGCAATCGCCCGCGCTTCCGGTGTCACGTCACTGACGTGCTCGGAAAACGTGAGCGCATAACCATCCGGATCTCTGACAGTGAATATTCTGTCGCCCCAGAATTCGGTCTTTGGCTCACTGATGACCGTAATCCCTTTGGCCTTTATTTCCGTGAAGAACTCATCGAGGTTCTTTGTCCCGTTCAACCCGATGTAGAACTCGACACCGACGCCGAGCTTGTTCTTTGCCAGCTCGTCCTTTGTCTGCTGTGTCCGCACATACTCAACTGGTGAAAGCATAATCATTGTTGAGTCGAAACCGACGGACGCATGGGCGATTTTCCCAGCTTTGCGGGTCAGTTTATCGGATGTCTGAAAACCGAGCGTCTTGGTGTAGAAATCAAGGCTCTTCTGCATATCCCTGACCCTTATGCTCGGGGAAATCGTGTTGACTTTGCGTGTTTCCATGGTACAATACTCCTTACTGATGAAGTTGGTGAAGATCAATGGCTGACTATCGTCACCGAAGGACTGGAGAAGCAGCGAAAATGGACTGAAATCGAGGTAGGCTTACGATTTGCGCTGTTTGTCGGAACGACCCCTGTGAGCCTAAAAGAGCCTCGCCGATGACCTGATTGGCGAGCACAGCGGGCCAGAGAGAACACTATCAAGGTGGACTATTCCTTTGTCAATAGCAAGGTGTTTATTTTATTTATTATTGCTCTACTCAGCGCACACCCTCATGAAAAACATAAGGGGAACAATCCCCGCAAAAAATCGGATGCATTTGCCGAACGTCTTCTTCGAAACCCGTTGCATTTGTTCAAATCTTCTCGGAGAATTAACCAATGTTCGTTCGAATACGCATGCACGGCACAGTTCTGTCGGGCTTTTACTGCCTGTTATCGTCATCTGGCATCTATAAGATCGCTCATAGCAGCTTCGGAGATAAATGTTAGAAGAGCTTATTGACCTTCTGGTACATTTGGATGTCCATCTGAACAGCCTGCTTCAGGAGTATGGCGTTTGGACCTATCTCATTCTTTTCATCATCATATTCTGCGAAACCGGTCTCGTCGTAACTCCTTTCCTTCCGGGCGATTCCTTGCTTTTTGCGGCAGGTGCGCTGACAGCTCTGGAGGGATCACCGTTAAACGTCTTCGGGCTTTTTATCCTCCTCAGCGTTGCAGCAATAGCCGGGGATTCGGTGAATTACAGTGTTGGTGCGAGGATAGGAGCGCGCGCATTTTCCGGCAAGATACGATGGCTGAAACAGGAGTACATGGAGCAAACGCATCGGTTTTACGAAAAGTACGGCAGCTGGACAATTGTCGTCGCACGGTTTGTTCCGATCGTTCGTACCTTTGCGCCGTTCGTTGCGGGCGTTGGGCAAATGAAATACAGCCGGTTTCTTTTTTACAACGTCGCGGGAGGCATTGGGTGGGTTGGTTCCTTCCTTTTGCTGGGATATCTCTTTGGTTCTCATCCGTTCATCAAGAACAATTTCTCAATCGTCGTTCTCGTCATCATTATTATTTCCGTCCTTCCGGGTTTTGTTCAGTATTGGCGGTTGAGGTCCAGGAAGGCGTGAATTCGACTCAACGAAAGTCATAGCGCTATACACAATTCCAGATTCATTTCTGATAAGCTCTCTGTTTCGTAAGTCCCCGAGGTCGTTGATTTCTCGACTCCCTTCGCTTTCATAACAATACCGTTGGGATGTTCCTCTTTTGTCACGAGCGAGGGCTTTCCGAAATCCGTTGCATTTGTGAGAAACTTGTAGCAAACTTGGCGAATTATGAACGCGATGTCTGTTGAAAGTCAGAGGAGTCAGCAGACCCAGCCGTTTCATCGCAGCCTGGGGCTCCTTGATGCAACGATGATTGTCGTTGGGTCGATGATCGGCTCGGGTATTTTCATCGCCCCGTCTCTCATGGCGGGATATTTGAATGCTCCCGGGTTGGTCATTCTTCTTTGGCTCATCGGGGGAGTGCTGTCGGTATTCGGTGGACTGAGTTACGGCGAGCTTGCGGCCGCCATACCGCGCGCTGGCGGACAGTATGTTTTTCTCAGGGAAGCGTACGGACCAATCTGGGGATTTCTCTACGGCTGGACGTTGTTCCTTGTCATTCAGACCGGCTTCATCGCAGCTGTCGGAGTGGCGTTCGCGAAATACCTTGGCGTTTTCCTCCCGTCGCTATCCGAAGCGAATGTCATCTTTTCGGTCGGCTCGTATTCTGTGAACTCGGCTCAACTTGTCGCCATCGTTAGCATTGTCTTGCTTACCGTCGTTAATTTTTTTGGCGTTCGCCTGGGAGCTCTCGTTCAAAACGTTTTTACGCTTTCGAAGCTGGGCGCTCTTGCGTTGCTCATTCTGTTTGCGTTCGCCATCGGCGATGGGTCGTTTTCGAACTTCACTCCCGTTTTTTCAACTTCTGTTCCCGAAACACTTCAAATGACATTCTTTGCGGCGTTTGCCGTTGCCATGTCCAAAGCTCTTTTTGCATACGATGCGTGGAACTCGGTGACGTTTACCGCAGAGGAAACAAAAGAACCGCACAAGGTATTACCAAGAGCTCTCGCGTACGGAACCGCGATTACCGCAGTCGTTTATACGCTGACTACAATGGCATATTTGTACATTGTGCCGGGCGCGGAGGCCGCGACAGTTGTCGACAATAGAATCGCCGCTGAAGTCGCGCAGAGAGTCATGGGCTCGGCAGGCCTCATTTTTGTCACGATAGCAATTCTGATCTCTACCTTTGGCTGCAACAACGGTTTGATTCTCTCCGGCCCCCGTGTGTATTATGCGATGGCAAAAGATAAATTGTTTTTTCACAGCGTGAGCAACGTCCACGCTGTGTATCGAACCCCCGTTGTTTCGCTGGTTTTCCAGTGCATATGGTCATGCGTGCTGACATTAACTGGAACATACAGCGATTTACTGACGTACACGACATTCGCTTCGCTGTTGTTCAACGTGCTCACGGTTGTCGCATTGTTTGTTTTCCGAAGAAAACGCCCCGATATGGATCGTCCTTACAGGGTGTGGGGATATCCGATCGTGCCCGCCGTGTATATCCTCGTCGCGGTTTTCTTTATCGTTTATATTTTTGTCGGAGATCTGCGTAATTCAGGTCTCGGATTAGCAATCATTTTGGCAGGCATTCCAGTCTATTATTATTGGAAGAACAAGGGTCAGGCCGCAACAAGTTGAACGATTACGGGAAATAATTCATGGCTAGAGAACCTGGTAAGAAAATCCCGCTTCACACAAAAATTCTCACGGGCCTTCTCCTGGGTGCAGTGGCTGGCATTGGCACCAATCTTGCCGTTGGAAGTGAGAATATTCAGGGTCTAGTAACGAATTTCACTGAGCCCGTAGGCCGGATGTGGCTGAGCGCGCTCATCATGGTTGTCATACCGCTCATTATTTCCACGCTTTCCCTGGGCGTTGCGGGACTCGGCGACTTGAAAACGCTCGGCCGTATCGGGTTGTTGACAATCCTGACATTTCTCTTTCTCACCGCCCTTTCGACAACCTTAGGCTTAACAGTGATGAATGTTGTGCAGCCCGGTGCAGGCTTGGATCCTGCTGTGAAAGACAGGCTCATGGAAACGTACAAAGGCGAGGCAAAAGGGGCAATGGGTTTGGCGGAAGGGAAGTTCGGCGTAGACCTGTTTGTCAAAATGATTCCCCGAAATCCTATTCAGGCAATGGCAAACGGCGAGATGCTTGCGGTCATTGTGTTTGCGCTTATGATCGGCGTTGCGATGACCATCATTTCGAAGGAAAGAGCCGAGCCGATGATGAGATTCATGGAAAGTCTGGGGCATATTGTTAT
>CAYNRS010000177.1:0-4962 GCA_964399565.1 uncultured Ignavibacteriaceae bacterium | reverse complement strand
CTCTTTTACTTATAGCGATACGTAATTCTGCCCTTTGTTAAGTCGTATGGCGACATCTCGACGGTCATGCGGTCACCGACAAGGATCTTTATATAGTGCATCCGCATTTTGCCGGAAATATGTGCAAGTATCTCGTGTCCGCTGTCCAGTTTCACTCTGAAGGTCGCATTCGGGAGAGTTTCGGTGATCACTCCGTCTACTTTTATGGGACCTTGTTTTGCCATTCAGTTTGGTAGTTGAGTCAGAATCTCCGGCTTCCCGTTCACGATGGCGATCGTGTGCTCAAAATGAGCCGACGGCATTCCGTCGTGCGTGACGATTGTCCAGCCGTCCGCAAGGACATTGACTTTCCATGTTCCGTAATTCACCATGGGCTCGATGGCCAGTGTCATTCCTGTTTTCAGCCTCATGCCAGTCCCCGATTCTCCGAAATTCGGCACCGACGGTTCTTCGTGAAGTTGTTTTCCAACTCCGTGCCCTACTAAATCCCTCACTATTGAAAATCCGTTCGCCTCGACGTGTTCCTGGACTGCATGAGAAATGTCATGCACCCGGTTCCCCTCGACGGCCTGTTCAATTCCCCGGTACAGGGATTCTTCTGTTATGCGGAGGAGTCGTTCCTTTTCTTCCGAGATTTCACCAACCGGAAACGACCACGCTCCATCTCCGTAATAACCGTCTTTCTTCACGCCGACGTCGACGGAGAGAATCTCGCCATCCTTCAGCACCCTCTTTCCGGGTATCCCATGCACGACTTCAGAATCCACGGATGTACAAAGGGTCGCAGGAAAGAGATTATGCTTGTTGCTGCCGTATCCTTTGAACGCCGGAACACCGTCGAATGACCGGATGTACTCTTCTGCTAACCTGTCAAGCTCAAGAGTGGTGACGCCGGGTTTTACCGCGGCACCCACCAGCCTGAGAACTTCCGCCACAATCCTTGAACTCTCACGAATGAGGTCGATTTCGCGTATCGATTTGATCTGCACCATGGGGCCATTACTCAGAACCCGCGACGACCTTTAAGCTTTCCGCTTTTCATAAACCCGTCGTAGTGTCGCATGAGCAGGTGCGACTCCACCTGCTGGAGCGTATCCAGCGCCACGCCGACAATAATCAGCAAACTCGTGCCACCAAAGAATGAAGCGAAACTCGGCGTCACTCCCATTTTCATCATGAACGTCGGCAAAATCGCAACGATCGCAAGGAACACCGAGCCGGGCAATGTAATCTTCGTCAGGATATTATCGACGAATTCTGCCGTGTGCGGCCCCGGACGAATCCCCGGAATAAACCCGCCCTGCCTCTTCATCGTATCGGCCACGTCTTTCGGGTTGAAGGCAATCGCCGTGTAGAAATACGTGAAGAAGACAATCATCAATCCATAGACAATCGAATACGTCCACGACATATGGCCAAACCAGTCATTCGACAGTTCCGAAACGAAGTCGCTTTCGGGAAAAAAAGAAAAAATAATTTGCGGGATGAACATGATCGACTGTGCAAAAATAATCGGCATGACACCCGCCGTGTTGACGCGCATCGGAATATACTGCGTGATGCCGCCGTACACCTTCCGTCCCACAACGCGCTTTGCGTACTGAACAGGAATACGTCGTGTTCCTTGAGTTACAAGAACCACGCCGGCCACGATGAATCCCATCAGGACAAAAATGACAAGCTCCACAATCAGGTTACGGCTCCCTGAGGATACGATCTGGTATTCGTCTAAAATGGAAGACGGAAATCGTGCAATAATCCCGATGAAAATGATGAGCGAAATCCCGTTTCCTATTCCTCGCTCCGTGATTTGCTCTCCAAGCCACATCATAAAGATCGTCCCTGCCGTAAGAATCACGATGGTGCTGAAGGTGAAACCGAATCCTTGAACTTCAACAGGCACGATCGGCAAGCCACCTTCGCCCGTTGTGTGCACCAGCTTCACGACCACGCCGCTCGCCTGGAGAATCGAGATCAACACGGTTCCATACCGGGTATATTGAGTGATCTTCTTCCGGCCATCTTCCCCCTCTTTTTGCAGCTTCTGAAAATACGGAATGACGGCACCGAGAAGCTGGATGACAATGGAAGAGCTGATGTACGGCATGATCCCAAGAGCAAATACAGCCGCGTTGCTGAACGCACCGCCGACAAACAGGTCATAGAGGCCGAACAACGATCCTTCGGCGCCTCTGCGAATAGTGTCAGCGAGAAGGACCGCGTCAACGCCCGGAACCGTCACATGCGAGCCAATCCGTACAACGATCAGCAGAGCCGCGGTGAACAGCAAACGTTCCCGAAGCTCCTGAATCTTGAAAATGTTGGTAAAGGTCTCGCCCAGCTTACTCATGAGCTCTACTATTGAGAAAGAACAGTCGCTTTGCCCCCGGCGGCCTGGATTTTTTCCAGTGCAGATTTGCTGAATGCATGGGCACTGACATCAACCTTTGATTTCAACTCGCCCTCTCCCAGAATTTTGACTGGCGCGTCCTTTTTCGAGACCGCCCCGGCTTTGTAAAGAGTTTCCGGCGTGACAACAGCACCTGCAATCTTTTTGGATGAGACAAGGCGCTCCAAAGTCTCAACGTTGACAATCTGCGCCTCTATGCGATTGCGCGATTTGAAACCAAACTTGGGGATCCTCCGCAGCAGAGGCATCTGGCCGCCCTCAAACCACAACTTGAATTTATGACCCGAACGAGACCGTGCGCCTTTGTGGCCCTTCGTTGCCGTGCCGCCATGGCCCGACCCCTGACCTCGTCCAATACGCTTGACCTTTCTCCGCGATCCCTTTGCCGGTGTCAGGTTGCTCAGGATGTCCTTGCCCATTACTTCACCTCTTCGACCTTTACCAGATGGCGTACTGCATTAATCATCCCGCGCACCTGTGGAGTGTCGTTTTTGACCACCCAGTAATTCGGTCGCCCAAGCCCCAGAGCTTTTATCGTGCGTTTCGCGTTCTCGAGCTGTTCGATCACGCTCTTTGTTTGCGTAATTTTTATTTTTTTCGATTCAGCCATGTTCTAATTCAACTCTGGAACAGTTCTTGGATCGTCATTCCGCGCCGCGCCGCTACCATTTTTGCATCTGTGAGGTTCAAGAGAGCCTGCATCGTGGCTTTCACGACATTGTGCGGGTTGGAAGAACCCATTTGTTTGGTCAAGACATCTTTGACTCCGGCGGACTCGAGAACGGCACGCACGCCGCCGCCCGCAATGAGGCCCGTGCCCGGCGTTGCCGGCTTCAAAAGCACTTTCCCGGCGCCGAATTTTCCGACGACTTCATGCGGAATGGTGCCCTTCACCACCGGAACTTTCACCACGTTCTTCTTCGCATCCTCTCCGCCTTTTGCGATTGCATCGGCAACTTCATTCGCCTTGCCGAGACCGATGCCCACATGACCATTACCATCCCCCACGACAACCACTGCGTTAAAGCTGAAGCGCCGCCCGCCTTTGACCACTTTCGCAACGCGGTTGACGTGTACCAGCCGCTCTTTAAGTTCCAGTTCGCCTGCTTTTATTCTTGCCATGATGATTCTGAATGAGTTAGAATTTCAAGCCGCCTTCACGCGCCCCATCCGCTATGGCCTTCACCCTGCCGTGATAGAGGAACCCGTTGCGGTCAAACACAACCACTTTGATCTGTTTTTCAAGTGCTTTCTTCGCAGTCGCAACACCGATTTGCTTGCATACTTCCTTTGAGGATTTCAGATTCTTCAAAGTTTCTCTCAGATCTTTGGCAAGTGTCGAAGTGGAGACAAGCGTCTTGCCGGTTGAGTCGTCGATAATCTGGGCATAGATGTGATTGAGGCTTCTATACACCGTGAAACGAGGACACTCGGCGGTTCCAAAGACCTTCTTCCGAATTCTGACTTTCTTTTTTTGTCTACGCTCTTCTGTGTTCTTGCGGATCATGTTAAAACCTCGCGTTTACTTCGTCGTGGTCGCTCCGGCCGTGGCTGCTGCTTTCCCGGCTTTTCGGCGGATGTACTCGCCCTCGTACTTAATACCTTTGCCTTTGTAGGGCTCGGGCGGACGGAATGAACGGATTTTCGCGGCGACGAGTCCCACCAACTGCTTGTCACTCCCGCTGATGGTAATATTCGTTTGCGTCGGTGCTTCTATTTTTATCCCCTTGGGCGGGCCAAAGAGGATGGGATGACTGTATCCGATCAGGAGCTGGAGCTTCTGTCCCTTCATTTCTGCCCGATAACCGACGCCGACAATTTCGAGTTTCTTCGAATACCCTTGAGTCACGCCGACAATCATGTTTTGAATCAATGCTCTCCAGAGACCGTGCAGAGCCCGTTGTTCGTTCTCGTCTGACTGACGCGAGACGACCACATCCTCACCTTTCACTTCCATTCTGATGTCCGGATGGATCCTGGCGGTCAATTCGCCCTTTGGTCCCTTGACAACGACGGTACCGTCTTTTTGAGAAACAGTTACGCCCTTGATGATATGAACCGGTTTTTTCCCTATACGAGACACGAGGCAATCTCCTGAAAATTACCAAACATACGCGATGACTTCCCCGCCAACGTTTGCCTTCCTTGCTTGCGCGTCGGTCATGATACCTTTCGACGTCGAGACAATTGCCACCCCCAATCCTCCCAACACCCGCGGCAGCTGGTCCGCCGGCCTGTATTGACGAATTCCCGGCTTGCTGATTCGCTTCGATCCTTTTATGACAGACCTGCCGTTGTGATACTTGAGGTTGATGCGAAGAAGCCCTTGTTTTCCGTCCTCCAGCACGGCAAAATTCCCAATGTATTTTTGGTCAAGAAGGATTTGAGCGATCGCTTTCTTTATATTCGACGCCGGAATGTCGACGCGACGATGCTTTGCTTTCGCGGCGTTTCGAATTCTTGTCAAGAAATCGGATACAGGGTCAGTCATTGCCATTCTCGTTTTTTTCCTTCTCTGATATTACCAGCTTGCCTTGCGAACGCCCGGGATC